>JBFJYB010000228.1:0-4730 GCA_041622835.1 Acidimicrobiales bacterium
CCGGACCCGGCGGTCGTCCTCGGCCACCAACACGGTGGGTGTCTGGCTCACGGGCTCACGGTACCCACCCGGCGCGAAGAGGCCGGTGAGCACCGGGTAAGAGCCAGGTAAGGAGGTGGGGAGGGAGGTGGGGAGGGAGGTGGAGAGGGAGGCGGGGCCGGGCGTTCTTACGTGGTTCTTGGGTGAGCTGGGGACCGGTCTTACGCGGCGGGTCGATGGTGATCAAGCAAGGCGGGGAACCCCATCCCCTCCCGACAAACCCACAGAACCAGGAGAGATCCATGAACAAGGTCATCGCATCCGCCGCCCTCACCGCCTCGATGGTCGGAGGCGGCTTCGCCGGCGCCGCACTGCTCGGCGGGTCGGCCCTCGCCCAGGACGACGGGGACCCTGACTCCGCCGAGACCGACTCGACCGAGACCGACGCCGACTCGACCGAGGCGCCCGACCGCGGCCGGCGCGTCGAGCGCTTCGAGGAGCTCGCGGCCGTCGTCGGCACCGACGTCGACACGCTGCGCGACGCTCTGCGCGACGGGCAGACGCTGGCCGAGGTCGCCGAGAGCAACGGCGTGCCGGTCCAGACCGTGATCGACGCCATCGTGGCCCAGATGCAGGAGCGCATCGACGAGGCCGTCGCCGAGGACCGGATCACCGCCGAGGAGGCGGCCGAGAAGGCATCCGGCCTCGAGGAGCGGGCCACCGAGATCGTCAACGGCGAGGCGCCCCTCGGCCGAGACCATCACCGTGGCCCGGGCTGTGGTCCGGGCGGCGAGCGGCTCGAGGACCTGGCCTCGGTGCTCGGCACCGACGCCGAGTCGCTGCGCGAAGCTCTGCGCGACGGTCAGAGCATCGCGGACGTGGCCGAGGCCAACGGTGCCGACGTGCAGGCCGTCATCGACGCCATGATCGCCAACGCCGAGGAGCGACTCGACCAGGCGGTCACCGACGGCAAGCTGACCGCCGAGGAAGCGGCCGACAAGGAGGCCGAGATCGCCGAGCGGGTCGAGGACGTCGTGAACGGCGAGGCGCCGTTCGGACGCCGCGGTCCCGGTGGTCCTCGCGGTGAGCGCGGTGAGCGCGGTCCCGGCGGCGCCGGCTTCGACGGACCCGGAGCTGACGTGGACGGCACGACCTTCGCTCAGCCGGCCTGATCCCCACCAGATTTCCCCCGGTGAGCTCCACCGGCGACAATCTCCCGATGGACACGCCCCTTCTGGACACCGGCCGCCCGGTCGACGCCGACGCGGTCCGGGTGGAGCAAGCCCTCGAGGCCCTGCTCGACGAGCACGACCCAGCCACGACCGATCCCGTCGAGTTCCGTGGCCACCGCTACGACCGCGGGCTGGCGTGGGTGCACTTCCCGGTCGGCTCCGGCGGTCTCGGGGCTCGCCGCGACCTCCAGAAGGGGGTGGAGCGCCGTCTGCGGGAGGCGGGGGCGCCGGCCGCCGATCCGGTCATGTTCTTCCTGGCGCTGGCCGGTCCGACCATCGCCACCCACGGCTCCGACGAGGTCAAGCGCCGGTTCCTCCGCCCGATGTTCACCGGCGAGGAGTGGTGGTGCCAGCTCTTCAGCGAACCCGGCGCCGGCAGCGACTTCGCCGGCCTGGCGACCCGGGCCGTGCGCGACGGCGACGAGTGGGTGGTGAACGGCCAGAAGGTGTGGAACACGATCGCCCATCTCGCCCACCGGGGGATGCTCGTCGCCCGCACCGACCCCGACGTGCCCAAGCACAAGGGGCTCACCTACTTCGCCCTCGACATGCGGTCGCCCGGCGTCGAGGTCCGACCGCTCGTGCAGATCACCGGTGAGGCCGAGTTCAACGAGGTGTACCTGACCGACGTCCGCATCCCCGACGCCGATCGGATCGGCGAGGTCGGCGAGGGGTGGCGGGCGGCGCTGACGACGCTCATGAACGAGCGCACCGCCATCGGCGGGGGTGGCGGCTCGGGCCGCGGGTCGGGCCCGATCGGCGAGGCGCTGGCGCTGTGGGCGAAGCTCCCCGACCAGGCCCGCGACCCGGCCCGACGCGACCGGCTCATGCAACTGTTCTGCCGGGCCGAGACGCTGCGGCTCACCAACCGCCGGGCCGGGCAGAACGCGAGCGGCGGCAACCCCGGTCCCGAGGGCTCGATCGTCAAGCTCGCCTACGCCGAGCAGAACAAGGCGATCTACGAGCTCTGCATGGACCTGCTGGGCCCGGCTGCCATGGTCGACTTCGACTACGCGTTCCGCCGACCCGAGGATCTCGACGTGGACGGGTCCGAGAGCGGCGACGCCCGCAAGGCGTTCCTGCGCACCCGGGCCAACTCCATCGAAGGCGGCACGTCGGAGATCATGCGCAACATCCTCGGCGAGCAGGTCCTGGGCCTGCCGGGCGAACCGCGGGTCGACAAGGACCGGCCGTGGGTCGACGTGCCACGGAGCTGAGGAGCTGAGTTCCACATGATCCTCGACGACCTGACCGTCGAAGCCGGCGCCTTCGTCGAGGGCACCGGGTGGCGCATCGAGCCGCAGGGCGCATGCCGGGGAGACCTCTGCATACCCCTGCCGGGCGAGAACGAGGCCGAGACCGTCGACGTGGCCGACGTGGCACCCCGGCTCGGCATGCCCCTGGTCCACGACCCACGACATGGCCTCTGGGCACTGGGTCCTGCGACCGTCGGGGGCCGGGCGCTGGCCACCACCGCCGCGCCCGACCTCGAGCTTCCCCTCGTCCAGCGCGACGGTGTCTGGCGCCTGGCCGACCAGCGCGGCCGCCGGACGGTGATCGTGGCCTGGGCGCCTTGGTGAGGGTGCCGGGCCGACCTCCCCGGGTGGGAGGGGTTGCATCTCGAGCTGGCGCCGCTGGGCGTCGACGTGGTCACGGTCTGCCTCGACGTCGAAGGACGTGAGGGCGCAGCCCCCGACCTCGCCGCGGTGGGCGAGTCCGTGAGCCACATCGCGGTGGTCGACCGGACCCACGAGATCGACTCGTCGCTGGGAGTCGTCAACGTGCCCAACGGCGTATGGGTCGACGAGAACCTCGAGATCGTCCGGCCGGCCGAGTTCGCCTCGCCGGGCCGGGTCGAGGGCGCCGGCACCGCCCAGCTCCCCGACGAGCTGCCCGATCGCCTGGTGGCGATGGCGGCCGCAGCCGGCCAGATCGTGGCCGACACCGAGTGGTACGCGCCGGCCCTCCGCGACTGGGCGGCCAACGGCGCCGACTCGCAGTGGGTGCTGTCGCCGTCGGAGGTCGTCGAGCGGTCGGGCAGCCGCGGCGAGGCCGAAGCCGAGGCCGCCGCCCACTTCGAGCTGGCCCAGCACCTCCATCGTCTCGGGCACGGTGACGACGCCGTCGAGCACTTCCGCGCCGCGCACCGCCTCGCTCCCGGGAACTGGACCTTCAAGCGCCAAGCCTGGGAGTTGGCCAGCCGGGTGGGTGGGCCGGTGTCGCGCTTCTGGCAGGGCCCGGTCCCGGGGCGCGAGGACGAGTGGCCCTACGACGGCGACTGGCTCAGCGACGTCGAGGCCGTGGGCCCGGCCAACTACTACGCCCCCCACACCGGGAGCTGACCCAGCCCCACCTGCCGAGCGCGGTCAGCCGACCGCCAGGAGGCTGATCGCGGTCCGGGCCGGGAGACCCTTCTCGGAGATGGCGAGATCCACGGCGGCGGGCACGCTCTGGCTCTCGACCAGCACCCGCACCAGCTCACGCTCGGCCGCCTCGCTTCCGCCCGAAGGGGCCGCGGCGGCCCTCAGCGCTTCGATGCGCTCGCCGGCCCGGTCGAGCTCGGCGGCGGTGTACTCCCACGGCTCGGCCCACGGGCGGTCGAGCAGCATCATCCTGATGACCTCGGGCTCGTGCTCCTGGAGCAGGTCGTGGACGAACACCAGGTTGCCGGTCGACTTGGCCATCTTCTCGCCCTGGTATCTGACCTGGCCCACGTGCATCCAGGCCCGAGCGAAGGGCACCACTCCCGTGGCCGCCTCGACCATGGCCGCCTCGTAGGCATGATGGGGGAACGCCAGGTCGCTGCCGCCGGCGTGGACGTCGACCGACAACCCCAGCACGGTCGTGGCCATCGCCGCGCACTCGGCGTGCCAGCCAGGGCGACCGTCGCCCCACGGGCTCCGCCACGACGGCTCGTCGGGTCGAGACGGCTGCCAGACGGCGGCGTCGAACGGGTCTTCCTTGGCCGGGTCGTCGGGATTTCCGTGGCCGGCGCGATGCAGCTCGAGGGCGGTGGCTCGGTCGACGCCGGCGCGATCGGGCACCGCGCCGCCCCGGAAGAAGACGCTGCCGTCGCGTTCATAGGCGGCGTCGCGATCGAGCAGGGCCCGAGCCAGGAACACGACCTGGTTCACGTAGTCGTGCGACAGCGGCTCGAAGCCCGGTCTGCGCACCCGCAGGTGCCGCATGTCGTCCTCGAACTGGTAGGTCTGGCGGTTGGCCAGCATCTGCCACGGCTCGCCGAGCCGTCGGGCCTCGCCGAGGAGGTCGTCGTCGACGTCGGTGACGTTGCGGCAGACCTCGACCTCGACCCCGACGTGCTCCAGCACCCTGGCAACCGAGTCGACCCACGCGAACGTGAAGGCGTGGCCCAGGTGGGTCGTGTCGTACGGGGTGATGCCGCACACGTAGAGCCGCATCCGACCGAGGAGGGGGACGGGCTGCCCGCCGAGCTGGAACAACATCGCCCCAGCCTGGCACGATCGAGCAGTGAGCCACATGACCCGTGGGCGGTCAGGC
>JBFJYB010000229.1:0-4719 GCA_041622835.1 Acidimicrobiales bacterium
ACGACGTCTTTCCCCAGACTCCCCTGATGGCGTGGACGCTGGCCGTGGCCTCACCTCCCGAGCAGGGTTCGGCCTCGCTCCACGGCGGCGACATCCGCTACGACGCGCCCGACGTGACCGGCACGTTCACGTTCCGGTACCAGATCTGCGACGGGGCCGGATCGTGCGCCGGGACCGAGGTCTACGTCACCGTCACCGACGGCTGAGCCCGGCCAGCCCGCCTGCTACTCGTCGAGCAGCAGGGCCAGCGCGAGGGTGCTGAACACGAAGATCAGCGACACGACGATCGTGATGCGGTCGAGGTTGCGCTCGACCACGGTGGAGCCCGCCGACGCAGCGCCGAGCCCGCCACCGAACATGTCGGACAGGCCGCCGCCCTTGCCGCTGTGCAGGAGGACGAGCCCCAGCACGGCCAGGCCCGACAGGACGTCGATGATGATGACGAAGACGGTCACGGCCGATCAGGCTACCGGCGGGACCGGAACGAACGGCACCGGTCAGGCCTGGAGCCGGTACTGCACGATCCGCGCGAAGCTCTCGGGCTCGAGGCTCGCCCCGCCGACCAGTGCACCGTCGATGTCGGGCTGGGCCATCAACGGGTTGATGTTGGTGGCCTTCACCGAGCCGCCGTACTGGATGCGCACGCGCGCCGCGGCGTCGGCCCCCGACAGGCGCTCGACCGCGCTGCGGATGTAGGCGCACATGGCCTGGGCGTCGTCGGTGCTGGCCGTGCGGCCGGTGCCGATCGCCCAGATGGGCTCGTAGGCGATGACCATGCCGGCCACCGCCTCGTTGGTCACACCGGCCAGGCCCGCCTCGACCTGGCCCTTCACCTTCTCCTCGGTCTCACCGGCCTCGCGCTCCTCGAGGGTCTCCCCCACCGCGAGGATCGGCGTCATCTCGTGGCGGAGGATGGCACGGACCTTCTTGTTCACCTCGTCGTCGGTCTCGCCGAAGAGCTGGCGGCGCTCGGAGTGCCCGGCGATGACGTAGCGGACCGCCAGCTTGGCCAGCATCGGGGCCGAGACCTCGCCGGTGTAGGCGCCCTTGTCCTCCCAATGGCAGTTCTGGGCGCCGAGGAACATCGAGATGTCGTCGGCGTCGAGGAGCGTCTGGATCGAACGGAGGTTGGTGAACGGCGGGTGGATCGAGACGTCGACCAGGCGATAGTCCTCGGCCTCGAGCGAGTACGACAGCTTCTGCACCAGCTGGATCGCCTCGAAGTGGGTGTTGTACATCTTCCAGTTGCCGCTGATGAGCGGCTTGCGTGCATCAGGCATTCGGTGCTCCTCGCAGTGCTTGCAGACCCGGCAGGTCGCCCTTCTCGATCAACTCCAAGCTCGCTCCCCCACCAGTCGACACGTGATCGATGCGGTCCGACAAGCCGAACTGGGCGATCGCGGCCGCGCTGTCGCCCCCGCCGACCACCGTGAAGGCCGCGGTCTCGGCCATGGCGTGGGCCACGGCCCGCGTGCCGGCCTCGAACCTCGGGTCCTCGAACACGCCCATGGGTCCGTTCCATAGCACGGTTCGGGCGTCGAGGATCACGTCGGTGAACTCGGCCGCGCTCCCCGGCCCGATGTCGAGGCCCATCCAGCCGTCGGGGACCGACGGTCCGGCCTGGCGGACCTCGCCCCCGGCAGCCGGGTCGCCGATCTCGCCGCCCGGCCCGAGGGCGGTGATGTCGGTCGGCAGGTGGATGTCGGCCTCGCGGTCGAGCAGCCGCCGGCAGGTGTCGATCTGGTCGGGCTCGACCAGCGAGTCGCCGACGGGATGCCCCTGGGCGGCGAGGAACGTGAAGCACATGCCGCCGCCGACGACGAGCGAGTCGACCACGTCGAGCAGCGCGTCGATCACGCCCAGCTTGTCGCTCACCTTGGCCCCGCCGAGGACCGCAACGAACGGGCGCTTCGGCTGATCGCGCAGCCCGAGCAGGACCTCGACCTCCCTCGCCAGCAACCGACCGGCCCCGCTCGGCAGCAGCGCCGGCGGGCCGACGATCGAGGCGTGGGCCCGGTGCGACGCACCGAACGCGTCGTTCACGTAGAGATCGTGCCCCTTGACCAGGCGCTCGACGAACGAGGCTTCGTTGGCGGTCTCGCCCGGGTCGAAGCGGAGATTCTCGAGCAGCTCGACGCCCGGCGCCAGCTCGGCGAGGCGGACCCGAACCGGGTCGAGCGAGAAGGCGGGATCGGGCTCGCCCTTCGGTCGGCCGAGATGGCTGCACGCCGTGACCTGCGCATCGCGATCGACGAGCCACTCGATCGTCGGCAGCGCGGCGCGAATCCGCAGATCGTCGGTGATCTCCCCGTCGGCGATCGGGACGTTGAAGTCGGCGCGCAGCAGCACGCGGCGCCCGGCGACGTCGCCGAGATCCTCGAGGACCGGGACGCGCATCAAGCGGCGGCGCCGACGATCTTCACCATGTCGACCAGTCGATTGCTGTAGCCCCACTCGTTGTCGTACCAGCCCGAGATCTTCACCAGGTTGCCGATGGCCTTGGTCAGCCCCGAGTCGAACGTGCACGACGCCGGCGAACCGACGATGTCGGTCGACACCAGTGGCGCCTCGCTGTACTCGAGGACCTCGGCCAACGGTCCCGACGACGCGGCGGCCTCGAAGGCGGCGTTGACCTCGTCCTCGGTCGGGCTGGCGTCGACCACCGCGCTGAAGTCGGTGAGCGAGCCGTCGGCCACCGGCACCCGCACCGCGGTCCCGTCGAGCAGGCCGTCCATCGACGCCAGCACCAGCGACGTGGCCCGGGCCGCTCCGGTCGAGGTCGGCACCATGTTGATGGCGGCGGCCCGAGCGCGGCGCAGATCGCTGTGGGGACCGTCGACCAGCGCCTGGTCGCCGGTGTAGGCGTGGATGGTCGTCATCAGGCCCCGCTCGACCCCGAACGCGTCGTCGAGCACCTTCACCATCGGGACGAAGCAGTTGGTCGTGCACGAGGCGTTGGAGATCACCTTGTGGGCGTCGGGATCGAAGTCGCCGTCGTTCACCCCGACGACGAACGTGGCGTCGGCGTTCGAGCACGGTGCCGACACCACCACGAACTTGGCGCCGGCGTCGAGGTGGGCGCCGGCCGCGTCACGCGAGTTGAAGAAGCCCGTCGACTCGACCACCACGTCGACACCGAGATCGCTCCACGGCAGGTCGCCCGGGTTGCGCTCGGCCAGGACCCGCAGCGTGTCACCGTCGACCTCGATGCCGTCGGACCCGACCGCGACCTTGGCCGGGAAGCGACCCATCACCGAGTCGTACTGGAGCAGGTGCGCCATCGTCTCGACCGAGCCGAGGTCGTTCACCGCCACGAAGTCGATGTCGGCGCCCTGCTGCTTGGCGGCACGGAAGAAGTTCCGCCCGATTCGGCCGAAGCCGTTGATACCCACACGGATGGTCATGGTCCTGGCGTCTCCCTGCCCCGTCGCGGGCTGGCTCGCTGCGTCTGGTCGGGCCGCTGGATTCGCGGCCCTCACACCTTAGAAGGCTGGTGCCCGGGCTCAACCCGGCTTCGACACGTCGCGGTGGGCGATGCTGGGCTCGACTCCCTTGGCCCGCAGCCGGGTGGCCACCTCCTCCGAGATGCTCACCGAGCGGTGCCGCCCGCCGGTGCAGCCGAACGCCAGCGTGAGGAACGACTTCCCCTCCTTCACGTAGGCGGGCACCAACAGGTCGAGCATGTCGTCGAGCTGATCGAGGAAGTTCTGGGCGGTCTTCTGTCCCAGCACGAAGTCACGCACCGGCTCCTCGAGCCCGGTGTAGGGCCGCAGCTCTGCGTCCCAGTGGGGGTTGGGCAGGAAGCGGCAGTCGAACACCACGTCGACGTCGAGCGGGACGCCGTGCTTGTAGCCGAACGACACGATGCGGGTGCGCATCGCCTCGGCCGGGGAACCCTCGCCGAAGTAGTCGGTCATCCGGGCCCGGAGCCCGTGCACGTTGTAGTCGCTGGTGTCGATCACCACGTCGGCGTCGCTCTTGACCGTCACCAGCGACTCGCGCTCGGCTTCGATCGCGGCTTCGAGGCCGTCGCCGCGGTCGAGGGGGTGGCGACGGCGCACGCTCTCGTAGCGCTGCACGAGCACTCTCGGCCGCGCTTCGAGGAACACGACGGTGATGCCGGCGCCCGAGGTCCGGATGGCCTCGATCGCGGCCCGGATCTCCTCGGTGGTGCGGCCCACGCCGATCACGAGCGCCACCCGATCCAGCGCCGAGTCGTTCACGTGGTCGACGAGCTGCGGCGTCAGCGCCGGGGGGAGGTTGTCGATGACGTACCAGCCCATGTCCTCGAGGCAGTCCGCGGCGAGGGAGCGACCCGCTCCCGACATGCCGGTGACGACGATGAACTCGCGCATCGTGGTGTCCAGCCTAGTTGCCGGCCGCTGTCGCTCAGTGACGCTGCGTCACCAGCACCAGCAGCCGCGGGATGGTGGCGGCCTGGGAGTACTCGGCGGCCCGCTCCAGGAACCCGGGCGGTGGGGCCGGTTCGATGAGCCGGGTCAGCCCGAGCCCGCTGTCGATCAGTGCGTTCACGTACCGCCCCAGGGGGCGGTGGATGAACGGGATGAACACGCCCTTGCGCACCTCCTCGATCACGTGGCTCTCGGTGAGGTACGGGCCGATCCGCCAGTACTGCTCGGGCGGGTCGAGCACGTGGTCGTCGATCCAGCCGCTGTCGGGGGTCTGGAGCAGCGGGTGGTTGAGCAGGAAGAGGAAGCG
>JBFJYB010000230.1:0-4714 GCA_041622835.1 Acidimicrobiales bacterium
GCGGCCGGCGTCGCCGCCGCGCCGGTGTTCGACGCAGCCGATGTCGTCGCCGACCCCCACCTCACCGCCCGCCACATGTTGATGGCCATCCCTCGCCACGACGGGATCGAGGAGCCGGTGCTGACCCCCGGCAACCCGGTCAAGCTCTCGAAGATGGCCGAGGGTCCCGACACCGAGCCTCCGACGCTCGGCGCCGACACCGACCAGGTGCTCCGCGACGAGCTCGGCCTCGACAAGGAGGCCCTCGAGGGTCTCCGCGCCGCCGGTGTCATCGGCCCGCCGCCGAGTCGTGGGACGATCGGACCGTGAACCACGTCGTCAGCCCCGACTCCATCGCTCCCCCGGCGGCCGCCTACGCCCACGGCGTGGTGTCCGACGCGCCGGCCCGCATCCTCCACACCGCCGGCGTCGTCCCGGTCCGGCCCGACGGCACCGTGCCCGAGGGCATCGCGGCCCAGGCGGAGACCGTCTGGGCCAACCTCCTCGCCATCCTCGCCGAGGCGGGGATGGCGCCGACCGACGTCGTGTCGGTCGTGACCTACGCCGTGGTCGGCGAGGACCTGGCGCCGGTCATGGCCGCCCGCGACACCGCCCTCGGCGGACACCTGGCTGCGTCGACCCTGGTCACGGTCCCTGCCCTGGTCCGCCCCGAGTGGCGGGTGGAGGTGGCGATCGTCGCGGTCGCCGGCTGACACCGTTCGGCGCGTCAGCCCAGCCCGGACACGAACGCCGCCACCGCCGCTCCGATCTCGTCGGGAGCATCCTCCTGCACGAAGTGGATGCCCGGGACCGTGACCTCGGTCTGGTTGGGAAACGTACGAGCGAACTCGAGCTGGGGGCCGGCGAGGATCGCTCCGGGCTCGGCGCTGATCAGCAGCTTCGGGATGTCGGTGGTCGGGAGCCACGCGGCGTAGGCAGCCACGAGGTCGTGGACGTCGGCCGGCTCGCCGTCGATGGGGATCTCACGGGGCCAGGTGAGCGTCGGCCGTCGCCCCTCCCCTGGCTCGGCGAACGGTCGGCGGTACTCGGCCATCTCCTCCTCGCTGAGCTGGCGGATGATCGACCCGGGCAGGACGGCCTCGACGAAGACGTTGTTCTCCAGCACCATCTCCTCACCGGCCGGCGACCGGAAGGCCTGGAAGATCTCGCGAGCCTGGTCGGGCCAGCTGTCCCAGGTGACCGGCCTGACGATCGACTCCATGTAGGCGATCCCCCGGACCGCTTCGGGATGGCGGTGGGCCCAGTGGAACCCGAGCGCCGACCCCCAGTCGTGGATCACGAACGTCACCCGATCGGTCGCTCCCACCGCCTCGAGGAAGCCGTCGACGTACTCGCGGTGCTCGACGAACCGGTACCGGTCGGGTCCGCTTTCGGCGAGCTTGTCGGAGTCGCCCATGCCGATCAGGTCGGGGGCGATGCAACGACCGACCCCCTCGCAGTGCGGGATGATGTTGCGCCAGAGGTACGAAGACGTCGGGTTGCCGTGCAGGAAGACGACCGGGTCGCCCTGGCCCGACTCGAGGTAGGCCATCTGCCGGCCGTTCACCTCGGTGAAACGCTTCTCGGTCATGGTCGTCCTCCCGTGCGAGCGCGGCGATCGTGGTCGGTGGACAGACTGTAGAGCGTCAACGCGGGGCGTCGAGCCGGCGCTCGAACACCGTCACCAGGTCACCGGGCTGACCGCATCCCTGCGCCGGGCGCGTCTCCACCGGCGTGAAGCCGGCGGCTACCGCGGCGCGCTCCGAGCCGGTGTTCCCCTGGAGGATCTCGAGCCAGACCCGGCTCAGGCCCAGGTCGCCGAAGGCGTGGTCGACGAGGATCGCGAGCGCGGCTCGGGCCACCCCTCGATCCCGGGCCTCGGCGGCGACCCAGTAGCCGCCCTCGGCCTCGTGGTCGCCGATGCCGATCAGCCCGATGGCACCGACGCGGGGCTCGGGGTGGCCCGGCTCCTCGACGACCCAGTGGAGCTCGGACCCGTCGGCCCGGGTCGCGGTCGCGTGCTCGATGAACTCGACCGCCTCGTCACGACCGTAGGGCGACGGGACGCGCGTCCAGCGGGAGATCTCGTCGTCCTGGCACGCCGCGACCGCCCAGTCGACGTCGTCGAGCGACCAGGGCCGCAGCAGGAACCGACCGTCACTCGGCACCCCGAAAGCCTCGGCTCCGGGGCCGCCTGCCGCAAGCGAGTTGTGGGTCGGCCCCTCCGAGCCTCCTACCCTTCCCGTGTCGGGCGACGACGGCCAGCCGGCGAAGAGGAGCACCAGTGACCGAGCAGAACGTGACGATCAAGGCGAACGGGCCCTACGTGGTGGCCGGATCGGTGCCGCTGGTGCGGCGGCGACCGATCGAGACCGAGCACGGCGAGCCGATCGCGTGGTCGAACCCCGAGCCGGTCGACGACGGCGTCGCCTACGCCCTGTGCCGGTGCGGCGGGTCGGGCAACAAGCCGTTCTGCGACGGCACCCATGCGTCGAACGGCTTCGACGGCACCGAGACGGCCCCCACCGACGACTACGCGAGCCGCGCGTCCGAGCTCGGGGGCACCGGCATCACCGTGTACGACGACCGCGGCATCTGCGCCCACGCCGGCTTCTGCGGCAACCAGGCCACCAACATCTGGGAGATGGTCGACTCCACCGACGACACCCAGGTGCGCTCCCAGGTCGTCGCCATGGTCGAGCGCTGCCCGTCGGGCGCGCTGAGCTGTGAGATCGACGGCAGCAGGGTGGAGCCGGACCTCCCGCGCCAGGTCACGGTGATCACCGACGGCCCACTGTGGGTGAACGGCGGCATCCCCGTCACCCGGTCCGACGGCGAGCCCCTCCAGACCCGGAACCGAGCCACGCTGTGCCGCTGCGGCCAGTCCGCCAACAAGCCGCTGTGCGACGGATCACACCACGAAGCTGGGTTCCGGGGCTGATCGGGCCGCCGCTCAACCGGCCTTCGGGTTCAGGGCGGGGATGATCTTCTGGCCGTAGGCGGTCAGCGTCTCGTCCTGGGCGTCGTGCATCAGGTAGATCGAGAACTGGTGGACCCCCAGGTCGCGTAGCTCGACCAGCCGGGCCACGTGGTCGTCGACCGGCCCCAGCAGGCAGAACCGGTCGATGATCTCGTCGGGCACGAACTCGGTGTGGGTCGCGCCGGCCCGACCGTGCTCGGCGTAGTCGTAGCCCTCGCGGCCCTTGATGTAGTCGGTGAGGGCTTGCGGGATGGCCGAGCCGTCGTCGCCGTAGCGACCGACGAGGTCGGCGACGTGGTTGCCGACCATGCCGCCGAACCACCGGCACTGATCCCGCTGGTGGTCGACGTCGTCGCCCACGTAGGCCGGAGCCGAGACGCAGATGTAGAGGCTGTCGGGATCGCGACCGGCGTCCGAGGCCGCCGACTTCACCGCCTCGATGGTCCAGGCCGCGATGGCCGGATCGGCGAGCTGCAGGATGAAGCCGTCGGCCTGACGTCCGCACAGCGCCAGCGCCTTCGGGCCGTAGCCGGCCATGAGCATCGGGAGCCGCGAGTCGGGCGAGCACCAGGGGAAGTGCTGGGTCGTGCCGTCGTAGGCCACCTCGCGGCCCTCGGCCAGGCCCTTGATCACCTCCATCGACTCACCCAGGCTCGCCAGGTTGCACGGCTTCTTGCCGATCACCCGCATGGCCGAGTCGCCCCGGCCGATACCGCACACCGTCCGGTTGCCGAACATGTCGTTGAGCGTGGCGAACAGCGACGCCAGCACCGTCCAGTCCCGGGTCCCGGGGTTGGTGACCATCGGGCCGATGACCATGCGGTTCGTGGCCGACAGCATCTGGCTGTAGATGACGAACGGCTCCTGCCACAGCACGTGGCTGTCGAAGGTCCAGCCGTGGCTGAACCCCAGCGTCTCGGCCCGCCGGGCAACGTCGACCACGCGCGAGGCGGGCGGGTCGGTCTGCATCACCACTCCGAAGTCCATGAGAGATGGCCCCTAGCTGAGCAGCTGGCAGAGGCCGCGGGGCAGGTACTTGCCGTCGCCCTTGGCTCCCAGATACTGCTCGTCGTCGACGATGATCCTGCCTCGCGACATGACGGTCGCGACCCGGCCCGAGACCTCGGTGCCCTCCCAGGCCGAATGGTCGATGTTCATGTGGTGGTTCTCGACCGAGATGGTCCAGGTGTGGTCGGGGTCGTAGATGACGATGTCGGCGTCGCTTCCCGGCTCGATGACCCCCTTCTGGGGATACAGCCCGAACATCCGCGCCGGGTTGGTCGAGCACAGCTCGACCCATCGCGGCAGGCTGAGCTGGCCGGCCGCCACGCCTTGGTAGATGAGATCCATGCGGTGCTCGACGGTGCCGAGCCCGTTGGGGATGGCGCGGAAGTCGTCGAGCCCCAGTTCCTTCTGCTCCTTCATGCAGAACGGGCAGTGGTCGGTCGAGACGATGGTCAGGTCGTCGGTGCGCAGCCCCTTCCACAAGTCGGCGTGGTGGTTCTCGTGCTTGGACCGGATCGGTGTGCTGCACACGTAGGCCGCGCCCAGGAACCCCGGCTTGCCCAGATGGTCCTCGACGTTGAAGTAGAGGTACTGCGGGCAGGTCTCGGCGAACACGTTGGCGCCCTTGTCGCGGGCGATCGTGACCTGCTCGAGGGCCTCGCTGGCCGACAGGTGCACGATGTACAGCGGCGCGGCCCCCACCTTGGCGAGCTGTATCGCCCGGTGGGTGGCCTCGCCCTCGAGCTCGGA
>JBFJYB010000231.1:0-4708 GCA_041622835.1 Acidimicrobiales bacterium
AACCAGCTGGTGAACTCGTACAAGCGCATCGTGGTGGGCTTCGAGTCGCCGGTGTTCGTGTCGTGGGCCCGCAACAACCGTTCGGCGCTGGTGCGGGTCCCGGTGGCCAAGACCCACAAGGAGACGGCGACCCGGGTCGAGTACCGGGCGGTCGACTCGGCGGCCAACCCCTACCTCGCCTACTCGGTGCTGCTGGCCGCCGGGCTCAGAGGGGTCGAGGAGGGCTACGACCTGCCCGACGAGGCCGCCATCGACATGTCGTCGCTGAGCTCGACCGCGGCGCGCGAGGCCGGGTTGGTACCGCTGCCGAGGTCGCTGGGCGAGGCGCTCGACGAGATGGAGCGTTCCGAGCTGGTGCTCGACGCGCTCGGCGAGCACCTGTTCGAGTGGTTCCTCCGCAACAAGCGGGCAGAGTGGGATGCCTACCAGCGCCAGGTGACCCCGTTCGAGCGGGAGCGATACCTGCCAAACTGGTGACCCCGGAAGCTCCCACCGCCATGGAACCCCTGCTCCTGTTTCCCGACCCGGCCCCGCCCGAGCTGGCCCAGGCGCTCGACCTGGCCGGCTACCCGTGGAAGGCGGCCGCCGACGAGACCGGCGCCCGCCGCGGCCAGCCCGACGACGGCTGGGCCGGCGCCGTCGTGGTCGCCCAGGACGATCCCGAGGGCGCGTTCGCCCTGTGCCGTGCCATCCGCAAGGGCGACCGGCCGCTCCAGCCGCTGCTGATCCTGGTCGGCGGCACCCAGCTCGGGGACCTCGAGCTGCGCGAGGACCTGTTCGACGACTTCTGCCTCTGGCCGTTCCAGCCCCGCGAGCTGGAAGCGAGGCTCCGCCACCTCTTCTGGCGCACCGGCCAGGGCACCCGCCCCGAGCTGGTCGAGTACGGGGAGCTGATGCTCAACCTCGAGACCTATCAGGCGGCCATCGCCGGCCGGCCCCTCGACCTCACCTACATGGAGTACGAGCTGCTGAAGTTCCTCTCGGGCCATCCCGGCAAGGTCTTCACCCGCGAGACCCTGCTGTCGCGGGTGTGGGGCTACGACTACTACGGCGGGGCCAGGACGGTCGACGTGCACGTCCGGCGGCTCCGCAGCAAGCTCGGTGAGGAGCATGCCGGCCTGATCCAGACCGTGCGCTCGGTCGGCTACCGGTTCGGACAGTCCCGCTGGGGGTTGTGAGCAGCATCGATGGTCGCGGTCCCTGACGCGGTCCGCCGCCTGGTCGGCCGCAGCTGCGAACCGGAACGGGTGAGGGCGGCGGTTCGAACCATCCTCGACGACGCGCCCGAGCTGGCCGAGGTCCTGGCCGCCGACCCGATGCTGCGACGGGGCGCGGTCGCGGTCGTCGAGGCGAGCAGCTCCCTGGCCCGGTGGCTGGGTCGCGACCCGTGGCTGCTCGAGAGCCTGGCCGGCGACGACCTGGCCACCGACGCCGACGCCGGGTCGCTCGAGGCCTCGTGGCGGATGCTGACCGGTGACGCCGTCGCCCGGCTCCGCCGCTGGAAGCGCCGGGAGCTGGTCAGGATCGTCGCCCGGGACATGCTCGGCTTGGCCGATCTGCCCACAGTCGTCGCCGAGCTCTCGGCCCTGGCCGACGGCTGTCTCGTCCGCGCGTTGACCGAGGCCGAACCGGCCCAGCCGATGGCGGTGATCGGGCTGGGCAAGCTGGGCGGGCGCGAGCTCAACTACTGCAGCGACGTCGACCTGATCGTCGTCCACGAGGGCGACGACCACGACGCGGCCGGCATCGTACGACGGGTCATCTCGCTGATGGCCACCCAGACCCCCGACGGTCGGGTGTGGCCCGTCGACCTCGACCTGCGACCCGAGGGACGAGACGGCGCCGTCACCCGGAGCCCCGACTCCTACGAGCAGTACTACCGGAGATGGGGCGAGGCGTGGGAGCTCCAGGCCCTCATCAAGGCCCGGTACGTCGCGGGTGACGTCGACCTGGCCAACCGCTTCTTCGACGCGGTTCGCCCGATGGTGTGGCACGAGGAGCTGGCACCCGGGGCGGTTCCCTACATCCACCAGATCAAGCGGCGGCACGAGGAGGAGTTCTGGTCGGACGGCCGTGACGACGGCGACGTCAAGCGGGGTCGCGGCGGCATCCGCGACGTCGAGTTCACCGCCCAGATCCTCCAGCTGGTGCACGGGCGCGCCGATCCGGCGGTGCGGTCGCCCAACACGTTCGAGGCCCTCGACCAGCTGGTGAGAGGCGGCTACCTGCACCGCGGCGACGCCCGGCGGCTCGCCGGCTCGCTCGTCCACCTCCGTACGGTCGAGCATCGCCTCCAGCTGTGGGAGGAGCGCCAGACCCACCACCTGCCCGACGCCGGCGCCGACCTCGACAGCCTGGCCCGGCGGCTCGGCTACCGCGGCGACCGGCCGGGCCCGACGTTCCTGGCCGACCACGAGCAGGTGCGGGCGGCGGTGCGCGACACCCACGAGCGGGTCTTCTACCGGCCGGTGCTCGACGCGGTCGCGGGCGCCGGTGCCCTGGCCGAGCGAACGGTCGCCGACCGGCTGGAGGCGCTCGGCTTCACCGACGTCGCCGGTGCCCTCGAGCGGCTCGAGCGCATCACCGAGGGCTCCGGATCCGCGGCTCGGGCCCTGCGTCAGCTCCTGCCCCCTGCCCTCGACTGGCTCGGGCAGTCGCCCGATCCCGACCTCGGCCTGTTCCAGCTCCGGCTGGTCACCGACGGCACCCACCGGGCGTCGCTGGCGGTCGAGGCGCTGCGAGAGGACGACAGGACCGCGACGCGCCTCTGCCGCGTGCTCGGGTCGAGCCGCATCGTGGGCGACGGGCTGCGGGCCGAACCCGAGCTGATGCCGCGGCTGGGCGACGACTCCTGGCTCGACGAGCGCTACGACCCCGACGCGGCACGAGCCGAGCTGGCGGCGCCCGGAGCCCAGGACCGCGGCGCCATGGCCGACCGGCTCGCGGTCGACCGGGCCTCGCAGACGACCCGGATCGCCATCGCCGACCTGCTGGGCCGCGCCACGCTGGAGGAGACCGGCTCCGACCTCACCCGCCTGGCCGAGACCCATCTCGACGCCGCCCTGGAGTGGGCGGCGCCCCGGTCGTCGCTCGCCATCGTGGGCCTCGGCCGCTTCGGCGGCGGCAACCTCGCCTACCCGTCTGACCTCGACGTCGTGTTCGTCCACGAGGAGTCCGACACCGAGGCGCCGGCCGTCGTCCGGCGACTGCTCGACCTCCTCGCCCATCCCGTGGCCATGGGTCGCCGGTGGGAGGTCGACACCCGACTACGACCGGAGGGCGCCAACGGCCGGTTGGTGAGGTCGATCGACGAGATGGTCGAGTACTACCGGAGGTGGGCCGACACGTGGGAGCGCCAGGCCATGCTCAAGGCCCGTCCGGTGGCCGGCAACCGCGCCCTCGGCGGTCGCTTCGTGGCCGCCCTCGCGCCGATCCTGTTCGGCCCCGACTTCTCGTCGACCGACGAGATCAGGGAGATGAAGGACCGCATCGAGGCCGAGCGGATCAGCGACGACGAGGACCCGGCCCTCCACCTCAAGCTGGGTGAGGGGTCGCTGACCGACGTCGAGTTCGCCGTGCAGGTGCTGCGCCTGCGGCACGGCCACGCCCATCCCGGCGTGCGGCGTCCCGACACCGAGGGGGCCGTCGAGGCGCTGGTGGATGCCGGGCTGCTCGCGATCGCCGACGCCGAGGCGCTCGTCCGCTCCTACCGGTTCTGCGGACGGGCCAGGAACCTCAACCACCTCATGAAGGGCGGAGGGGGTGACGCCCTGCCGGCCGACCACGACGACGCCAGGCACCTCGGTCGGCTGCTGGGCTTCGAGGAGCCGGCCGGCGACCGCCTTCGCGACGACTACCGCCGGATCACTGCGGCGGCGCGGGTGGTGGCGCGGCGGGTGCTGGGGGGCTGAAGCTCTCGCGCCGGCTCAGCTCGAGGAGCTCGTGACCTTCGTTGAGCTGGTCGACCTCGTCGTTGACCATCCAACCGAGCACGGCCGCCAGGGGAGCCATGCTCATCAGGATCACCACCGGCAACACGACGACCAGCACCACGACCATGATCACGCCACCGGCCATCGCGGCTACTCCCCGACCCGGGCCCAGGCCTCGATCTCGACCAACGCGCCGAGCGGCAGACCGGCGACGGCCACCGCCGAGCGGGCCGGTCGATGGTCGCCGAAGGCGGCGAGGTAGATGGCGTTCATGGGCGTGTAGTCGGCCATGTCGGTGAGGAACACCGTGGTCTTGACCACGTCGGACAGCGAGGCGCCCTCGCCGTCGAGCAGGCTGGCCAGGTTGTCCAGTGCCTGTCGGGCCTGGGCCTCGAGACCACCGTCGACGACGACGCCGTCGACGATCCCGATCTGGCCCGAGCAGATCAGCCACTCGCCGGCGCGCACGACGGGGGTGTAGGGGCCGACGGGCTTGGTCATGGCGCGTACTGTAGTGCGGTGCCACCAGGCCAGGACCCCGTCGACTACGACCCGTTCGGCGCCGGCGTGCGGACCGACCCCTTCCCGGCCTACGCCGAGCTGCACGACCGTTGCCCCGTCCACCGCTTCGACGGGTTTCCGCACCCGCTCTACACCGTGAGTCGCTACGACGACGTGGTGGCCATGCTGACCGACGTCGGGACGTGGTCCAGCCGGTACAGCCAGGGGCCGCAGTACTCGGTGAGCGGGTGCCTGTTCAGCGACCCGCCCGAGCA
>JBFJYB010000232.1:0-4700 GCA_041622835.1 Acidimicrobiales bacterium
ACGATGAGCATCTCGACGGCACCGGTGTCGACGGCCCAGCGGTGGGTGGTGCCGGCCGGGACCACCACGTAGTCGCCGGGGCCCACCGCCAGCGCCCCGAACACCGACTCGAGCACGGCCTCCCCGCTCTGCACGAACACCAGCTCGTCGCCCACTGCGTTGCGGTAGAGCGGGCTCGACTCGGTGGCGCGAGCCCACCCGATCGTGACCTGGTCGTTGGCGAGCAGCGCCGTGCGCCCGATGGTCGCCTCGTGTCCGGTCTCGACGTCGCCGGTGCGGATGTGGCGGGGGACCAGAGGCCGATCGGGTGTGGCCTGGCCCGGCTCGTGGTCGACGACCTCGACCTCGACGATCGCCGACGGCGAGTGGCGGTGGTACAGCAACGAGGACGCCGACGAGAACCCCTCCTGGCCCATCAGCTCCTCGTGGAGACGGTCGCCGTCGGCGTGGTGGCGGGTGTGGCGCTTGCGGGGCACGTCGCCCACGGTCCGGTAGTGCGGCATGTCAGATGCTCCCACCGATCGTGCCCGAGACCTGGCCGAGACCGATGAGGGGTCGATGATCGCCTCCGGCCCAGCCCTCGAGGATGACCCGGTCGCCGTCGGCGAGGAAGGCACGGGTCTCGCCGGTCGGCAGCTCGAGCGGGCACTCACCCCGCCAGGTCGCCTCGATCAGGCTGCCCTCCGAGCCGCGGGTCGGACCCGACACCGTGCCCGATGCGAACAGGTCGCCGCTGCGGACGCTGGCGCCGTTGGCGGTGGCGTGGGCGAGCTGCTGGTCGGGTGTCCAGTACATGTCGGCGAAGCCGACGCAGCTGATCCGGACCGGCTCCATCCCCGCCGCTCGCATCGCCTCGCTCTCGAGGAGCACCTGGAGCCGGAGGTCGAACGCCCAGTCCCGCGTGCTGCGGAGGTGGTCGGCGACCGGCGGGTCCTGCCGCGGCGCTGCGGTCCGATAGGGCTCGAGCGCGTCGAGGCTGACGAGCCAGGGTGACACCGAGGTGGCGAAGCTCTTCCCGACGAAGGGGCCGAGCGGCACGTACTCGTAGGCCTGGACGTCGCGAGCCGACCAGTCGTTGACCAGGCACAGACCGGCGATGTGGTCGGACGCGTCTGCGGTGCTCACCGGCGTGCCGACCGAGCTGGGCGCGCCGATCACGAACCCGACCTCGAGCTCGAGGTCGAGTGCCTCGGTCGGGCCGAACGCCGGCTGGCCGTCGACGAGACGAAGCCCCCTCGGCCGGGTGATCGGGGTGCCCGACGGGACCAGGGTGCCCGATCGGCCGTGGTAGCCGGCCGGAAGGTGCCGCCAGTTGGCCGGCAACGGGTCGTCGTCGGGCCGGAAGAGCCGGCCGAGGTTCGTGGCGTGATGGATCGAGGAGTAGAAGTCGACGTAGTCGCCCACCTCGACCGGCACACCGAGCGTCAGGTCGTCGCGGGGGACCACGGCGTCGGCGAGCCGGTCGGCCAGCGTCGGGTCGGTCAGGATCTCGATGAGCCGGGCGCGGAGCCGGGCTCCGGTCGACCGGCCGGCGGCGAGGTACGGGTTCAGCGAGTCGTGCTGGAAGACCTCCGGGGCCACGCCGAGGTCTTCCAGCAGCCCAGCCGCGGCGACGGTGGCGAGCCCGAGGGCGTGGTCGCCCACCGCCACGTACACCGACGGCTCGTCTCCGGGGGCGGCGCCGATCCCGAAGGGCAGGTTGACGAGGGGGAAGGGCGAGCCGGGCGGAACGGGGATCCAGGCAGGGCTGCGCCTCACGGCCGGCTCCCAATCCTGCGACAGCCCGGTCCGTGCACGGCTAGAGCCACGCTCGGTGCACGGTCAGAGGTTCCCCCGCTGCTCTTGTTCTCGCTCGATGGACTCGAACAGTGCCTTGAAGTTGCCCTCGCCGAAGCCGGTGGCCCCGCCTCGCTGGATGATCTCGAAGAACACCGTCGGCCGGTCGGTGACCGGCTCGGTGAAGAGCTGGAGGAGGTGCCCGTCGGGCTCCTCGTCGACGAGGATCCCGAGTCGCTCGATGTCGTCCCACGGAAGATCGAGGTGGCCCAGCCGGTGGCGGACGTCGGCGAAGTAGGCGGCGTTGGCCTCGAGGAAGCGGAGCCCTCGATCCCGCAGCGAGGCGATCGAACCGACGATGTCGTCGGTGCGCAGGGCGATGTGTTGCACGCCGGGGCCCCGGTAGGTGTCGAGGTACTCCTGGATCTGGCTCTTCTTGAGACCCTCGGCCGGTTCGTTCAGCGGCATGACGATGTTGTCGCGGTTCCAGACGACCGTCGAGCGCAGCGCCGAGTACTCGGTGGCGATCTGGTTCTCGTCGAAGTGCCGGAGCTGGTCGAAGCCCATGACGTCCTCGTAGAACGACACCCAGTGGTCGAGTGCCCCGACCTCGACGTTGCCGACCACGTGGTCGATGGCGATCAGCCCTACCGGCGCGCCGATCGGTGTGGGCGGCAGCCCCTTCGTCCGATAGCCGGGGCAGTAGAAGCCCCGGTAGTCCGACCGGTCGACGAAGGTGTGCTTGGTCTCGCCGTAGGTGGCGACGGCCGACAGCCGCAGGACCCCGTCGTCGTCCTGCAGCTCGTAGGGCTCGCGGACCGGGCGGGCGCCCCGAGCGATGGCGGCCTCGTAGGTGGCGGTGGCGTCGTCGACCGCGAAGGCGAGGTCGTGGGCGCCGTCACCGTGGCGTCTGACGTGCTCCCAGATCTCCGATTCCGGGGTCAGGCCGGCGGTGACGACCAGCCGCACGTCACCCTGTTCGAGCAGGTACGAGGCCTGGTCGGCGACGCCGGTCTCGGGCCCGGCGTAGGCCGCCACCTGGAACCCGAACGCCGAGCAGAAGAAGCCGGCGGTGGCGCGGGCGTTGCCGACCCAGAACTCGATCGAGTCCCAGCCGGCGAGACGGCTGGCGGGCGGAGCGGTGGAGGTTGCGGTGGTGGTGGTCACGCGGCCCTTTCGTGCAGGAGCTGCTCGTAGAGGGAATCGTCGAACCGGGAGAAGAAGCCGCCCAGCTCGCCGGCCAGGAAGTCGATCGACGGGACCGAGAAGAGCACCGGCTGGTAGCGGGTGATGTCGTAGTCGAGGGTGCCCATCTGGGTCAGGTCGAACGGGCGGATCTCGGCGTTGCGGAACACCTCGAGCTCGCCGAACGACGACGCCAGGCCGGCGCCGTAGGCCTTGAGCTCGTCGTCCTCCCACACGGTGCCGAACTCGAGCGTGAACCAGAACACCCGGCTGAAGAACTCGTGGGCCTCGTCGGACACGCAGCGCCGAGAGGCCTCGCCGGCCAGCCGGTGCAGCTCGGCGAAGATCGGGTTGGCGATGAGGTTGAGGTGGCCGACCACCTCGTGGATGACGTCGGGCTCCGGTGTGTAGAACGGCACCGACGTGTGGCGGACGTACTGGGTCGACATGAAGGTGCGTTCGGCGAGCGAGCCGTAGAAGGTGCGGGCAGGAACCAGGCCGGCGACGGGCGCCACCGAGAACCCCGACGCGGCCCGCAGGCGCTCGTTCAGGTCGCGCAGCTGAGGGATGCGGTCGGGGCACAACGCCAGCGATCGGGCACCGTCGAGGAAGGCGGCGCTGCACCGCTGCTCGTGACGTCGCTGGAGCTCGGTCGCGACCTGGGCCCAGAGCGCGTGCTCGGCCGGCGTGTACTCGACGATGGGGATCGGCGTGCCCGGCTTCCAGGTGGTCGCGGCCGCGGCGATCTCGGCCCGCCGGCGGCGGTAGTCCTGGTCGGCCACGCCGGGGTGGTCGGCGGGTAGAGCCACGGTCTGCATGTCCACCATGATGCCAGGGTTGGCACAGATCGTTCTGCAACTTCGGTCGAATCAGGACGTTTCCTCCTTCAGTCACGCTTCATCGACGATTCGTCCCGGGAAGTGGACCATGATGGTGCGATGGCCGGACAACTCGACCAGGTCGATCGGGACATCGTCGCCGCGCTGAGGGCCGACGGCCGCATGTCGGTGAACCAACTGGCCGCCGAGGTCGGCGTCGGCCGGTCCACCGCCTACCAGCGCCTCGAGCGGCTGAAGGCCGACGGCGTCATCAAGGGGTTCACCGCGGTGGTCGACCCGGCCGCGCTCGGCCGTCCGGTCGCGGCCCTCGTCCTGTGCAACCTCGACCAGCGGTCGTGGCGAGAGGCCCTCGTCGAGCTGCGCAACGTGCACGGGCTCGAGCACCTGATGTTCACCAGCGGCACCTTCGACGCAGTGCTCCTGGTCCGCGTCGCCGACACCGCTGCGCTGCGCGACGTGGTGCTCGAACAGCTCCAGGGCTCGCCCCACGTCCGCTCGACCCAGACCGTGTTCGTCCTCGACGAGGCAGTCGGGGCCGACGCCCTCGATCTCTGACTGGGGTTGGGTTGGAGATCCCTAGGTGGCGTCGGCTACGTGCAGGAGCTGCTTACCGGTGTTGAGGCCCTGGAACAGGCGGAGGAAGGTCCTCGGTGCGTTCTCGAAGCCGTGCTGGATGTCCTCGCTGTAGGCGATGTCGCCGGCCACCACCCAGCCAGCGAGCTCGGTCGCCGCCTCCTCGAACCGATGCAGGTAGTCGATGACGATGAAGCCCTCCATGCGGGCCCGCTGGGTGACCAGGTTCATGAGGTTGCGGGGCCCCGGCTGTGGCGTCTCCTCGTTGTACCCGGAGATGCCACCGCACAGCACGACCCGGGCATTGAGGGCCAGATGATCGAGCGC
>JBFJYB010000233.1:0-4691 GCA_041622835.1 Acidimicrobiales bacterium
CCCCGACGCCGTGCGCGACCGGCTCGAACTCGACCTCGGCGCCCTCCAGGCCGCGGCCGCCGCGTTGCGAGGCGGCGACGCCGAGCCGGCTCGCCGCATCGTCACCGACGAGGTGCTCCAGGACGTGCTGCTCCTCGGCTCGCCCGCGGAGGTGGGCAGCACCCTCGCAGACCTGGTCGAGGCCTATCGGCCCGCCTCGATCGGGCTGGCGCTGCTCCAGGCCGACCTGCACGGCGGGATCACCGCGGCGTCCGAGGCGTTCGCAGCCATGACCGCCGAGCTGGCTGCGAGATCGGAGGGGTGAGGCCATGGCCGTCGGTGTGATCGGGCACGTCATGAACCCCCGTGCCGACGACGCGGTGGCGATGGCGCAGGCGGCGGAGGAGGCCGGAGCCGACTGGATGGGCTTCGCCGACGCCTTCTGGTGGCGAGACGTGTGGATGCTGCTGACGCAGGTGGCCGGTCGGACCCACCGGCTCGAGATCGGGCCGGCCATGACCAACCCCTACCTCCGCCATCGCTTCCACACGGTCGCTGCGCTGGCAACGCTCCAGGATCTGGCCGGGCCGCGCGTCTTCGCCGGCATCGCCGCCGGCGGGTCCGAGGTCTCGGGCGTCGCGCACGTCGCTCGATCCGACGCCCCCGAACGGGTCACCGAGCTGATCGACACCATCCGCGAGGTCTCGTTGGGCCGGCCACTCGACGCCGGCAGCGGTCGGAGCCTCGACATCGCCCTGGCCCCCCTTCCGGTGCTGGTCGCGGGGCGTGGTGACCGGATGCTCCGAGTCGGCGCCACGCTCGCCGATCGCGTGCTGCTCTGGGCGGTGCCCGACAGCGACCTCGATCGGTCGGCCGGCGTGATCGCCCGGGCCGCGACCGAACGAACCGACGGCCCCGACCTGGTGTGGGCGCCGCTGGTCGCCCACGACGAGACGAGCCGTACCGCCATCCTCGAGGTCGCGGTGTACGCGTCGATCAACTCCGCGCCGGCCGTGCGGGCCGGGTGGGGACTCGACGACGAGCGGCTCGCCGCGATCCGCGCCGCCCTGCTCGGAGGCGGGACGGCGGCGGCGATCGACCTGGTGCCCGACGCGGCACTGACGGACCTGGTGATCGACGACCCGTCGCCGGGTGCGGTGGCGGCGCGTGGTCGCGCCGTACGCGCCACGTCCATCGCCGTTCCCTGCTACGACCCTGCGACCGTCGGCGACCACGTCGAGTGGGCGCGCGCCGTCGCGACCCTCCTCGTCAGCCCACCACCCGGAGCTCGCGCGCGACGGGCTCGCGGTAGAGCGGGCCGAGGCGGGCGTCGACGGCCTCGACCTGCTCCGGAGTGATCCGCTTCCAGTCCTCGCGCGTCCTCCACCAGATCACGACGTGCACGAGGCCCTCGTTCTCGGCATCGACCCAGATCTCGCTCCGCTCGTACCCGGGCTGCTGCTCGAGGAACCGGGTCCAGACCGCCTCCTGGGCTGCCAGCCACATCTCGTGGTGCTCGGGGGCCACCTCCATGGTGAGCAGCTCGACGACCATCAGCCGGCCTTCCCGTCGGCGAGCACGTAGTTGCCGGCCACCAGCTCGACCGGCCCCGCCGAGTCGTCGAAGCTGACGCCCACGGGGTCGCCGCCCGCAGCCACCACGTCGAGCTGCTCCTTCCAGAGGCGGCGAACCATCGACACGCCCCGGTCGCTCGACGACAGGTGCTCGGCCGAGTGCTCGGTGATCGCCCCCTGACCCACCTGGGCCTCGTAGTCGCCGGGGTACCGCTGGTGCTCCTCGTCGGTGAGGTCGAACCAGCTCTGGCCGTCGCCGTAGACCGGCAGACCCTGGGGCTCGGCCTCCTTGGGCTTGCGGACCAGCGCGTACACCTGGGTGTGGGTCTCGTCGATGGGCAGGGCCCACGACATGTTGTTGGTCTTGCCCAGCACCGACAGCGTGGGGGTGGCGATCACCCGGATCGTCGGCATCCTCGCCTCGGTCACGCGGTGGAGAGTGGTGCCGTCGTCGAGCCGCCGGTCCTGGGTGCTCACGATGCCCCACTCGTGGCGCTCCCAGTCGATCTCGGGCCAGATCTGGAGGTTGGCGTTGAACTGCACCCCGCTGATGGCGTTGTGGAGGATGAACACGTGGTACGGGTCCATGACGTTCTCGTGGGTCTGGAACCAGTTGCAGGGGGCGACGGTGGGGCCGCCGAACGCGAAGTGGTCGATCACGACGATCTCCTCGTCGTCGGTGAGGTCCTCGAAGATGTCGTAGCGGGGGAACACCGGCTGGCGGTCGGCCGGGCCGAGGTAGGCGAACACCAGGCCGTGGTACTCGACCACCGGGTACCACGGCTGCCGGTAGGAGTCGCGGTTGCGGCCCCCCTCGGGCTCACACGGCTGGTCGAGGCAGCGGCCCTCCGCGTCGAACAGCCAGCCGTGGTAGCAGCAGCGGATGCCGGCCTCCTCGACCTTCCCGTACAGCAGGCTCGTGCCCCGGTGACAGCAGCGGGGATGCACCAGACCGGCCCGCCCGCGGCGGTCGCGGAACAAGATCAGGTCCTCGCCGAGCGCACGCACCGCTCGCGGCAGGTCGGTGGCCTCCGACGAGCGCGCCACCGGGTGCCAGTAGCGGCGCAGCAGCTCGCCGGCGCGGGTACCGGCCGCCACCTCGACCAGGTCGGCATCGGGGGTCCCGGGCCGCAGGCCGTAGGCCCGCCCGTCGTCTGCGCGGTCGCTCATGCCGGTCACTGTAGAGCGGCACTACGATCCGGGACCTTGCGAGCGCTGGTCATCCATGCCGACCCCGACCCGGCCGGCTACAGCACCGTGTTGCGGGACGCGGCCGTCCGAGGGCTGCGGGCCGGCGGGCACGAGGTCGACGTCCTGGCGCTGGCCGACGAGGGCTTCGACTGGCGCATGAGCACCGCCGACCGTCGCGCCTACCACACCGACGACCCGATCGTCGACGACCAGGTACGACGGCACGCCGACGCGGTCCGGCAGGCCGAGGCGCTGGTCTTCGTGTATCCCACCCGCTGGTTCGGCCTGCCCGCCCCGATGAAGGGCTGGCTCGAGCGGGTGCTGGTCACCGGCGTGGCGTTCGAGCTGCACCCCAGGACCCACCGGGTGAAGGGCGCGCTCGGCCGGGTTCGCCGCCTGGTGGCCATCACCACCTATCGGGGCTCGCGGACCGAGGTGCTGCGGTTCGCCGACGGCGGGCGGCGCTCGATCACCCGGACCATCCGGCTGACCTGCGGCTGGCGGTGCCGCACCACGTGGCTCGGCCTCTACGCCGCGCCCCGCCGCAGCGAGGCTCGACGCGCCGAGTTCGCCCGAGCGGTCACCCGGAGGATGGAGCGCCTGTGAGGGTCCACCTCGTCGGAGCCCACCCGGTGCCCGAGAGCTACAACCTCGCGCTCCGCGACCGGGCGGTCGCCGCCCTCACCGATGCCGGCCACGACGTCGACCTGCTCGACCTCTACGCCGACACCGCGCCCGCCGACCACGGCCCGAGGCTGGCCGAGGCCGAGGCGGTCGTGCTCGTCTACCCGACCTGGTGGGGCGGTCCGCCCGCGGTGCTGAAGGACTGGATCGACCGCTGCTGGCCCGAGCCCGGCGATACGTCGGCCCGCGGCCGGCTCGACAACGTCGGCCGCCTCGCCGTCGTGACCACCCACGGCTCGGGGCGACTCCGGAACGGGGTGCAGGGCGAGCCGGGACGGCGGCTGGTCGGGCGGGGCCTGCGGTCGTGCTGCCGGGCCGGTACCAGGCTCCAGTGGATCGCGATGTACGACATGGACCGATCCACGCCCGCCGAGCGCCGCCGTTTCCTCGACCGGGTCGAGCGGGCTCTCGCTGCCTGGTAGCTCCTCCTCGTGGCAGAATCGGGGCGAGGAGAGTCCGGTGAAGCTCACCATGACGGCTGCGATACACGCCCGCTGGGGCCATCGGGTCGATGGCCTGAACCACACCCACGCGTGGACGGTCGAAGCGACGGTCGAGGGCCCGCCCGACTGCGACAAGGTCGTACCGGCCGACGACCTCGAGAAGGTGCTGACCGATGCCGTGTCGCAGTGGCAGGGTCGCTACCTCACCAACGAGGACGTGGGGACCTGGAAGGGCTACGAGCCGCTGGTGTGGAACCGGGAGGCCACGGTCGAGGAGATCACCCGGCGCCTCTGGGACGTGATCGAGCCCCAGGTGCCCGGCCTGGTCGAGGTCGCGCTCGGCGAGGCCAGCGAGTTCGACCGCTGCCGCACGGTCAGACTGCACCGATGACCGCGGCCGACCGCAGGTGGCTCCACAACGCGCGGTTGCGCGACGGTCGCCTGGTCGACATCGAGGTGGCCGACGGGCTCATCGTCACGGTGACCGACGGCGGGCGGGGGCCGGTGGGCGGCGACGAGCTGGACGGATGGTTGCTGCTGCCGGCCATGGCCGAGCCCCACGCCCACCTCGACAAGGCGCTCACCGCCGAAGCGGTGCCCAACCCGGGGGGCGACCTCATGGGCGCCATCGAGGCCTGGACCGCCGCGACCGAGGCCGGGCGCTTCACCCGCGACGACATCGTGAGCCGGGCGACGGCGGCGCTCGACCTGCTTCTCCTCCACGGCGCCACCGCCGTGCGGTCCCACGTCAACGTCGGGGCCGACATCGGGGCGTCGGCCATGGAGGCGATGGTCGAGGTACGAGAGGCGTTCGCCGGGC
>JBFJYB010000234.1:0-4690 GCA_041622835.1 Acidimicrobiales bacterium
AGCCCCGTTCACCACCGCCTCCCCACCCAACGCCTCGATCTCGGCCACCACCGACTGCGCCGGCGTCAGATCCGACCCCGTCCCATCGGCATCACCACCCAGATCGGTCACCACCACCTTCGCCCCGTGCTCAGCCAACACCAGCGCATGCTCACGCCCGATCCCCCGACCACCACCGGTCACGATGGCCACCCGACCCTCACACAACCTGCTCACGATCGCACTCCCTCTCCGGCTCTGGGGCGGCGACAGCCTAGACCCCGATCAGATCAGCCGGACGAGCGAGCCTCGAGAGAAGTCGGGGGCAGGGCCGACGCCCATGTCGTCGTAGAGCGAGGGCGGGACCGAGATGTCGGCGACGTACAGCTCGCCGACCGACTCGGCGTCGAGCAGGCCCACCTTGGGCAGCGCCAGCGCGAGGGTGGCAGTGGCGGCCACCGACGGGTCGCTCGATCGGCCGGTCGTCGCGTCGAGCCCGGACGGGACGTCGAGCGACAGCACCTCGACGTGGCGGGCCGCGATCTCGCCGATCAGCTCGGCGGTGCGTCCCCGGGGATCGCCGTCGAGGCCGTAGCCCACCAGGGCGTCGATGCCGAGGTCGGCGTCGACCGGCTGGTCGGCGACGGCGAGCCCCATCCTCGTCACGATGTCGAGCTGATGGGCCGGGATCTCGGTGAGCTTCTTCGACGGCCCCGACAGCACGATGCCGACGTCGACGCCCCGGTTGGCCAGGTGCCTCGCAGCCGCCAGCCCGCCGCCGCCGTTGCCGCCCGAGCCGACGTAGACCGCCACCGATCTCGGCTCGAAGCGGCCAACCGCCAGCTCGGCCAGGTTCCGGCCGGCGTTCTCCATCATCTGCACCAGCTCGATCCGCAGGTCGTCGACCATCCGCCGGTCGACCTCGGCCATCTGCTCGGCGGTGACGGCGCCGACCTCCACCCGGGACTGGATCTGGTAGTGCAGTGCCAACGTCGCCCCCCAACGCGCTCGACGCGCAGCTTACGACGGAGTCGTCGGAGCTCGCCTCAGCGGGCTACGCCGGGCACTGGCTGACCGGCGGCACTCCGGCGAAGCGGTCGGCCAGCCAGGCGACCATGTCGTCGGCGTACTCGGGCACGACGCCGGCGTGGTCGAAGCCCTCGTAGACGGTCCGCTCCATCGAGACCGTGCCGTCGAGCGCGCACTGCTGGTCGAACAGCAGCCCGCTGCTGACGACCGGGATCTGCTCGTCGTCGCCGCCCTGGAGGATGATGGTCGGGACCGGCATCGGCCGCTGGTTGGTGTCGTTCGCCACCAGGACCTCGCCCCAGCCCTCGACGGCGAAGGGGTCGGGCACCGCCGCGATGTCCTCGTAGGCCAGCGGGTTGAAGACCTCGAAGACGGCGCCGGTGCAGCCCTCGTCGAGCACCGCCGCCAGCTCGAGCGCCTCGGGGGTGAGCACGTCGGCCAGGTCGAGCTCCGGGTAGGCGGCGGCGAGCGCGGCCGCGGTCATCACGATGTAGCCCTGGAACGGCGACTCCCGGAGGAAGGCGCTCAGCAACGGGAACTGCGACGGCGGCGCGCCGGCCACCACCCCGACCAGGTCGAGCTCGGGAGCCCATTCCGGCCAGATCTGGCCTGCGAACATGGCGGCGTGACCGCCCTGGCTGTGCCCCCACACCGCCACGCGCTGCGAGGCGTTCACCCCGTCGAGCTCGTCGAGGACCCGCACGATGTCGAGCACCCCTCGACCCTCGCTCTCGCCGACGATGTAGGGGTGCAGGCCCGGGGTGCCGAGGCCCTCGTAGTCGGTGGCGGCCATGACATAGCCCTGATCGGTGAGGCCCTCCCAGAGGAAGAGGTCGCCGGCCACGTCGGTGGAGGGCGCGCAGACGTCGGCCATGCCCGTGGTGCCGTGCGCCCAGGAGATCACCGGCCAGCCGCCCTCCGGTGGCTCGCCGGCCGGGGCGACGACGTAGCCCGACACGGCGATGTCGCGGCCGTCGAGCGCCTGCGAGTGGTACAGCACCCGGTAGGCGACCACGTCGGAGCCGAGGTCGAGCGGTTCGGCCGCGATGAGGTCGCCCGGTGCGCCCGGCGGCAGCGGGTCGGGCACCTCGATCGGCCCGGCCGCCTCGGGCTCGGGGGTGAGGGTCGGCTCGGGGGTGGGGGTCGGCTCGGGCGTGGGGGTCGGCTCGGGCGTCGGCGGGTCGGGCTCGGCGGCGCCATCGATCGTGCCCTCGGTCATCCCGTCGGCCATCCCGTCGGCCATGTCGTCGGCCGGCGCGGCCTCGGCGGGGGCGGCGGCCTGGTCGGGGATCTCGCCCGACACCGCCAGGTCACCCGAGCTCGACGACGAGCACGCCCCCGCCAGCAGCCCGACAGCCATGATCGACAACAGCACTCGTCGCACGCTCGACACCTCTCTCGAAACCGGGGGCGACCCTAGTGGCGCCGGCTCCCCCGCTGCTTCAATGGGTCGGTGCGAGCCGGCCGGGTGATCGGAGTAACCCTCGTGGGGCTGAGCCTGTTGCTGACCGTCCTGGTGGCGACCGATGCCGTCGCGCCCGGGTGGCTGGCCCTCGCAATGGCGGCCATGCTCGCCGGCGTCGCCGTGCTCGTGCTGCGTTCGGGCTGATCAGGCAATACGATCCTCCCCACCCGATACCCCCACCTGCCAGGAGCAACGATGTCCATCGCCACCCTCGACGACGTGCTCAGCACCAACGTCGCCGCCCAGCCCGATGCGCCCGCGGTCACCCTCGACGACCGCACAGTGCCCTGGCGCGAGCTCGACGAGACGGCGCGCCGGGTCGCGAGCGCGCTGTCCGAAGCCGGGATCGGATCCCAGGACCGGGTCGCGATCATCGACAAGAACTCCATCGAGTACTTCGAGGTGCTGTTCGGCGCCACCCACCTGAACGCAGTGCTCGTCGCGGTCAACTGGCGCCTCGCCCCGCCGGAGATGGCCTACATCGTCAACGACGCCGAAGCGAAGGTGCTCGTCGTCCACGAGGACTTCGCCGCGCAGCTGGAGGCCTTCGCCCCCGACCTCGAGCACACGACGACCATCGTCGTGATCGGATCGTCACCCGACGCGGTCGGCGTCGACCACATCCGCTACGCCGACTGGATCGATCGGCCGGCCGAGGTCCCGGCATCGGCGACCGCGCCGGGCGTCGACGACGTCGCGCTCCAGCTCTACACGTCGGGGACGACCGGGCTCCCCAAGGGCGCCCAGCTCACCAACGCCAACTTCACCGCGCTGCTCGACACCGCGTCGGAGTGGGGCATGGACGCCAGCAGCGCCAGCCTCGCCGCCATGCCGCTCTTCCACATCGGGGGCAGCGGCTGGTCGCTGTTCGGCATGGCCAACGGCGCCCACACCGTCCTGTTGCGCGAGCTCGACCCGGTCGAGGCGTTGAAGATCATCGACCGGCACCGCATCAGCCACGCGTTCCTGGTGCCCGCCGTGCTCCAGTTCCTGCTGATGGTCCCGCGCGACGGGATCGACCTCTCGTCGATGGAGCTCATGGCCTACGGCGCGTCGCCCATCACCGAGGACGTGCTGGTCAAGTCGATGGAGATGTTCCAGTGCGACTTCATCCAGGTGTACGGGCTCAGCGAGACGACCGGCGCGGTCGTCCAGCTCGACCCCGAGGACCACGACCCGGGCGGGCCGAAGCAGCACCTGCTGCGGGCAGCCGGCAAGCCGATGGGCGACGTCGAGCTCAAGATCGTCGACCCCGAGACCGGCGAGACCCTGCCCGACGGCGAGGTGGGCGAGGTCTGGATCCGTTCGGCGACCAACATGCTGGGCTACTGGAAGCTGCCCGAAGCCACCGCCGAGGCCCTCCCCGGCGACAACTGGTTCCGATCCGGCGACGCCGGCTACCTCGAGGACGGCTACCTCTTCCTGCACGATCGGGTGAAGGACATGATCATCTCGGGCGGCGAGAACATCTACCCGGCCGAGATCGAGAACGTGCTGATGAAGATGGAGGCCATCGCCGACTGCGCGGTCATCGGGGTTCCCGACGAGAAATGGGGCGAGGTCGGCAAGGCGGTCGTCATCCCCGTGCCCGACGCCGAGATCACCGAACAGGAGATCCTCGACCACTGCCGGGCCAACCTCGCCGGCTTCAAGTGCCCCAAGTCGGTCGACTTCGTGACCGAGATCCCCCGCAACCCGTCCGGCAAGGTCCTCAAGCGCGAGCTGCGCGAGCCTTACTGGGAGGGCCACACCCGCCAGGTCGGCTGACCAGTCCCCCTGTCCTACCGAAGTTGCGACGCTCGGCGGGCCTATAGCACCGCTTTCCGTCGCAATTTCGGTGGGGATCAGGAGAGGAGGCGGAGGGGAGCCTCGAGGTAGGAGGCCACCGTCGCGGCGAACTCGGCCGCGGGTGCGCCGTCGATCACGCGGTGGTCCCAGGTGAGGCTGAGCGTCATGACCTGGCGACGGATCGGCGCGTCACCGTCCCACCGCACTGCGTCGCGGATGCGGCCCACCCCCAGGATCGCGGCGTTCGGGGGGTTGACGATCGGGGTGAACCCGTCGACGCCGAACATGCCGAGGGCCGTGACCGAGAACGTGCCGCCCTCGATCTCGTGCATCGAGAGCCGGCCGTCGCGAGCGGCCGCCGCCAGCCGGCTGGTCTCGACGGCCAGATCGGGCAGCGGCAGGCGGTCGGCGTGGTGCACGACCGGCACG
>JBFJYB010000235.1:0-4689 GCA_041622835.1 Acidimicrobiales bacterium
GTCGACGGCATCCGTCCGCCCGGATCGACGTCGCCGACGAGCACGTCGACCAGCGCGTCGCCCAGCTCCTGGCCGGCGAACCCGACCTGGAGGGTCGCCGCGGGGGCGTCGAGCCAGTCGAGGGCGTGGGCCGCTCCGGCGTTGACGACGACGACCGTCCTGGCGTTGGCGGCGGCGACCCGACGGATGAGCTCGGGCTGGTCTCCGGGGAGCTCGAAGAGGTCGCGGTCTCGGCCCTCGGTCTCCCAGTCGTCGTTGGTGCCGACGACCACGAGCGCCACGTCGCAGTCGGCGGCCAGGGCCTCGGCCTCGCCGAGAAGGTCTTCCTCGACCAGGCTCACGACCCCGACTCGGAGCCCGCTGAGCAGCACGCTGTCGCGGCTGTCGTACTCGACCACCACCTCGACCGACCGCCCGGCCTCGAGCTCGACCGTGCCCTCGATCTCGACCGAGGCGAAGCCGAAGAACTCGTCGCCGCGCTCGAAGTGGCCCGTGGTCCCGTCGACGACGACTGCGTCGTCGATCAGGACCCGGCTCCGGCCCGACTGGGTGATTCGCACCGCGTGGGTGCCGGAGACGAGCGGGGTCAGCGTCGCAGTGGCGCGGAACGAGAACGGGTCGGCACCCATCCCGGGGGCGGGCTCGCCGAAGAACAGGAACCGTCCGGTGGGGATCGTCGTCGCGGCGACGGGGTCGCCCTCGTGGTCGGTGCCCGAGAAGTACTCGACGGCGAACGGGCCGTCGAGGAGGTCGTCGACCGGCGGCGTCGACCGGTCGATCGTGCAGCCGCGGGCGTAGCGGACGTCGATCGTGTCGCCGAACCGCTCGGACAGCGCGGCGAGCGGGCTGACGGCTCGGTAGGCGTTGACGGTGGCCGAGCCGCCGCCCATCACCCGGGCGGTGCGGGCGTTGGGGCCGATGACGGCCAGGGAGGAGACTGCGCCCGGGTCGATCGGGAGGATCCCGTCGTTGGTGAGCAGCACTGTGCCAGCCGCGGCAGCCCGCCGTATGAGGGCGCGGTCTTCCGGCCGGTCGAGCGTCTGCTCACCGGTGGCGACCGGGCCGTCGAGGGAGCCGGTGCGCTCGCGGGCGACCAGCACGTCGAGGGCCAGCCCGTCCAGCTGCTCCTCGGTGATCTCGCCGGCGTCGATCGCGGTGCACAACCGCTCGGGCCCGTAGAAGCGCCCGCTACCCGGCATCTCGAGGCTCAGCCCGCCGGCGACCGAGGCGGCCGTCGAGCGGGCCCCGTACCAGTCCGAGACCACGAACCCGTCGAAGCCCCACTCGGCGCGCAGTACCTGGCGCAGCAGCCAGGGGTTCTCGCAGCAGAACGTGCCGTTCAACCGGTTGTAGGCGCCCATCATCCCCCAGGTGCCGCCGTGCTTGACGGTGTGCTCGAACGGCAGGAGGTAGATCTCCCGCAGCACCCGCTCGTCGGCCCGGACGTCGATCGAGGTGCGCTCGAACTCCGTGTCGTTGCCGACGAAGTGCTTCGGCGTCGCCGCCACGCCCCGCGACTGGAGCCCCCGCACGTAGGCCGCCGCCAACACACCGGTGAGCACCGGGTCCTCGCTGAAGCACTCGAAGTTCCGGCCCCCTATCGGCGTGCGCTGGAGGTTGATCGTCGGCCCCAGGAGCACGTGGGCGCCCTTGGCCCTCGCCTCGTCGCCCAGCAACCCGCCCAGCTCCTCGGTCAGGTCCGGGTCCCAGCTCGCGCCGACGGTCCAGCCCGAAGGGATGCAAGCGGTCGGAGTGCCGGTTCCCATGAGCCCGTCGCCCCTCGCGCCGTTGGGCCCGTCGGTGAGCTTCATCGGCGGCACGCCGAGGCGCTCGACGCCCCGTGAGCGCCACATGTCGAGCCCGGTGACCAGGTCGGCCTTCTCGTCGGCGGTGAGCTGCTCGAGCAGCTCGATCGGTCGGGCTTCCACGGCTGGGGAGCCTGCCACAGATCGTGGGTTGTGGCGCGCGGGTCAGTCGCCCGTGTCGGCCGCGATCAGGCCGGCAAGGACCGAGCGGTCGGTCGAGGCGACCCGGCGGTAGCTGGTCTCGACCATGCCCTTGGACTGCATCCTCGCCAATGCCTGGTTCACGCTCGTTCGGCGGGCGCCGAGTAGCCGGGCCAGCGTCTCCTGGCTGACGTGGAGCGCGCCGCCGGGCTGGTGGAGCAGCAGCGACGCGATCTGGCACTCGAGCGAACCGGAGAGCAGGTCGCTCACCCGCTCCTGCGTCTCCCGCATCCGGTCGGCGACCGACACGAGCCAGCGGCGGGCCAGCGCCGGATTGCGGCCGAGCAACCGGTAGAGCCTGACCGGGTCGACGGCGAGCACGACGGCGTCTTCGATCGCGCAGGCGTCGAAGGGCTCGGTGTCGCGCAGCAGGAGGGGGACGTCGCCGAAGGGGTCCCCCGGGCGCAGCAGCTTCAACGTGATGACCCGCCGCTGGACGCGCCGCGACAGCTCGATCGTCCCGGCGCGCAGGATGTACACGCTGTCGGGCATCTCGCCCCGGGCGAACACGCACGTGCCGCCGGCGACCCGCACCTCGCGGGCGGCGGCGGCGAGGTCGGCCATGTCGTCGGGGCTCGCCGGGCTGAGATCGGCCCGGCCGAGCTCGGCAGCCAGCCACTGCGCCCGGCGGGCGACGGCGTCGGCGGTCGGGGTCGCCATGGCCGGGCAACCCGATCACGGCTGCCGACCATTCCGTCCAGCCGGGTCGGGGAATGGCCCGACCGGCACGGTGGTTTCCCGTCCGTGCCCAGGCCGGTCATCTCCTCTGCGCTCAGACGAACGATCGTCGGCGGCGCCCTCGTCGCCTTGGTGGCCGCGGTGGCGTTGATCGCGGCCATCGGGGGCAGCGGCTCGGCCGACGAGCCCGCAACCAGCGCGTCTGGCGCCCAGAGCGAGCTGCCGACGCAGAGCTTCGAGCTGTTCGACGGCACCGAGGCCACCTTCGCCGACTTCGCCGGCAAGCCGCTGGTGATCAACTTCTGGGCCTCGTGGTGCCCGTCGTGCGTCGCCGAGCTGCCCGAGTTCGAGGCGGTCCACCAGGCGCTCGGCGACGAGGTCCAGTTCCTCGGCATCGCCAACGCCGACGAGCGCAGCCGTGGGCTCGAGCTCATCGAGCAGACGGGGGTCACCTACACGCTCGGCGACGACCCCGACGGCGAGCTGTTCCGCGCCTTCGGCAACATCGCCATGCCCACCACGATCTTCGTGTCGGCCGACGGCCGGATCGTCGACAGCTTTGCCGGCCAGCTCGACGAGCGCGCGCTGGTCGAGCGGGTCGAGAGGCTGCTCCCGGAGGCCTAGATGATCGAGGCTCCTCTCGGCCTCGCGTTCGCCGCCGGCCTCGTGGCCACCATCAATCCCTGCGGGTTCGCCATGTTGCCGGCCTACCTGTCCTACTTCATGGGTCTCGAAGGCGCCGACGACGACGCGGCCGACGACGTCACGCTCGGGCGGGCGCTGGTCGTGGGCGGGGTCGTCTCGGCCGGCTTCCTCGTCGTGTTCGGCGTCACGGGCCTCCTGATCAATGCCGGCGTGCGCTTCATCATCGACGTGATCCCGTGGGTCGCGCTCCTGGTCGGGCTGGCGATGGTCGGGCTCGGTGTCGCCATGCTGCGCGGCTACGAGCTGTCGATCGGATTCCTGAAGGTGCAGGGGGGCACCGGGAGCCGGGAGAAGAAGTCCGTGTTCAGCTTCGGCGTGTCGTACGCCGTGGCGTCGCTGTCGTGCACGCTGCCGGTGTTCCTGTCGGTGGTGGTGGGCTCGATCACCAGCACCAACTTCGTGTCGGGCCTGCTGACCTACGTCGCGTACGGCCTCGGCATGTCGCTGGTGCTCATGACCCTCACCATCGGCCTCGCGTTCGCCAAACAGGGGCTGGTGCGGCGGCTCCGTTCGGCGCTGCGATACGTCCACACGGTCTCGGCGGGGTTCCTGATCGTCGCCGGCGCCTACATCACCTGGTTCTGGGCCGACGACCTCACCTCCGACCCGGGCGAGCAGGGTGCTGCGGCCCGGATCGTGGAGGGCTGGTCGGCCCGGCTGACCGACTTCGTCGACGGCCATTCGGGTGTGATCGGGCTGCTGTTCGGCGGTCTCCTCGCCATCGCCGTGCTGTCGTCGGTGCTCAAGCGCTTCGCCCCCGCCGCTCCCGCCGACCCCCCTGCTCTCGTGACTGCTGAGGGCGCGAAATCGCGCCCTCAGCAGTCATAGATCCAGAGCCGGCGCCCGGCCCGCGACTGTTCGCCAGCCGACAGTCGAGAACGACCGGCGCCGACGCGGCGGTTCCCGTTGCCGAGATCCCAGAACCCTCGAAAGGAGGGATCGACATGGCAACACTCAGCCTTGCGGCCCGTCCCGGTCCGACCGACGACTACCGCAAGCCATCGAACTACCGGAAGGTGGGAATCGCTGTCGCCTTCGTCGGGCTGATGGGCACGATGGTCGCGTTCATCGCCAACCTGGTGGCCGCGGCCGGGGTTGACCAGGCCAACTCCTACCAGGAGACGCTGGCCTGGTCGTTCGGGCTCACGATCCTGTCGTTCGGCACCATCAAGATTGCCGTCGCCATCGTCCTCATGGGCATCGTCGTCCGGCTCTGGTTCCGGGTCGACGCCGTCAAGGACGCCCTGCGCTCGCTGCACGGGCACAGCGACGATCCGCCTCCGGCGGTCGACCCGGTCGA
>JBFJYB010000236.1:0-4681 GCA_041622835.1 Acidimicrobiales bacterium
CCCGACGCCGTCTTCCCGGCGGCGCTCGACACGCCCGTCACCGTGTCCGAGCTCGTGCCGGCCGGATGGGAGCTCACCGACATCACCTGCGACGAGGGCCCGATCAGAGATCCGGACGGCTTCGACCAGACCGACGTCACGGTCGACCTCGCCAGTCAGTCGATCACCGCGACCTTCGGCGACCTGTTCGCCCGCCAGGTGTCCTGCACGTTCACCAACTCCCAGCTGCAACCCGGCCTGACCCTGACCAAGACGGTCGGTACCGAGCAGAACGTCTGCGGGACCGAGAGCGCCATCACCGTCGATCCCGGTACCACCGTCTACTACTGCTACACCGCCACCAACAACGGCGCGACGGTGCTGGTGACCCACGACCTGGTCGACGACCAGCTGGGTGATCTGGTCACCGGCCTGGCCTTCGACCTCGGACCCGGCGACTCGACCTCGGTGTTCGCCGACGCCGTCATCGACGCCGACGTCACCAACGTGGCGACGTGGAACGCCACCGACGGAGCCGGCGCGCCCGTCAGCGCAAGCGACGACGCGACCGTGACGGTCAGCACCCCGACCGCGACGCCGAGCCCGACCCCGACACCGACGGAGGGCGTGCAGCCGATCGCCTTCACCGGCTCGACCACGACGCCGCTGCTCATCGTCGCCCTCGGGCTGATCGGTCTGGGTCTCCTCGCCCTCGACACGTCCCGACGCCGAGCCCACTAGCTCGAGCTTCGGCCCACCCCCGGCCGTCGGAGGACTTCCGGCGCTCGCCAGCGCGGTGCGATGATCTCCCCATGAGCGACCCCGGGTCCGCCGACTACGAGCCGAGCCCGGTCGGGTTCGTGGCCGACCATGTCGAGCGCTATCTCGCCAGCGGTGGAGCGGACGGAGCGGTGTTCAACGGCATCCCGTGCGTGGTGCTCACCACCACCGGTCGTGCGACCGGCAAGCTGCGGCGCAGCCCGCTGGTGCGGGTCCACGACGGTCGTCGCTACCTGGCGGTGGGCTCGATGGGCGGAGCCCCGAACCACCCGGCCTGGTACCTCAACGCGGTCGCGAACCCCGACGTCACCCTCCAGGACGGCGGCGAGGTGTTCGAGCTGCGGGCCCGCACCCTGACCGGATCCGAGCGCGACGACGGCTGGAAGGCCGCCACCGACGTCTACCCCGAGTACGCCGACTACCAGACCCGCACCGATCGCGAGATCCCCGTGGTGGCCCTCGAACCCCGCCCCGGTGAGTAGACCGCCTGGTCGGACGTGGTCGCCGACATCGACGGCCGCGACCGCCCTCTTGTCGCGAGATGGCGACAGAACCGTGTCGGTGCAACTTGCCGGTGTCAGTGCCATCTTGGCTGGTCAGAGCACAAGATTGCCCGCTCGCTTGCGCCGGGAGCATTACTGTTGTAACGTAACCGCAACGTTGAGCCCAGATGAGTCGTCATCCTCCCACCCGGGTTGTCACTCCCCTCCTCCCCGAGGTTCTGGGTTCGACGGAATGAGTCGAGGTGCCGCCTCGCTCTTTTGTCGGCAACCCGCCCGCGCCCGACAGAGCGAGGTGGCACTTCGGCCGTTTTGCGGCTCAGTCCGCCTCCACCGAGCGCCGTCCCTCCAGGGCCCGTCCCAGCGTCACCTCGTCGGCGTACTCGAGATCGCCTCCCACCGGCAGCCCGCTGGCGATCCGAGTGACGGTCAGCTCCAGCGGGGCCAACAGGCGCGCCAGGTACATGGCCGTCGCCTCACCCTCGATGTTGGGGTTGGTGCACAGGATCACCTCGGTGATCCCCTCGGCATCGACCCGCTCCAGCAGCTCCCGCACACGGAGCTGCTCGGGGCCGATCCCCTCGATCGGGCTGATCGCCCCCTGCAGGACGTGGTAGCGGCCGTTGAACTGCCTCGTCTTCTCGACGGCGACGATGTCCCTCGGCTCCTCGACCACGCACACCACCGTGGCGTCGCGCCGATCGTCGGCGCAGATCTCGCACTCGGTCTCCTCGCTCACGTTGAAGCAGAGCCGGCAGAAACGCACCCGGCGCTTGGCCTCGGTGATGGCATGAGCCAGCCGGGCTGCGTCGGGCTCGGGCAGCTTCAGCAGGTGGAACGCGATCCGCTGGGCCGACTTCGGTCCGATACCCGGTAGCCGGCCCAGCTCGTCGATGAGGTCCTGGACCGGCGCGGTGTAGACCGCCGCCACCTCTCAGTCGCCCTCGCCCAGCTCGCCCGAGGTCCCGCCGAGCAGCCCGCCGAGGTCGGCCCCGCCGAGCAGACCGCCGAGGTCGAGCCCTCCGAGGTCGAGGCCGCCGGTCCCGCCCATCTTGGCCATGGCGTCGTTGAGGGCCGCCAGCACCAGGTCCTCCAGCATCTCGACGTCGGCGGGATCGACCGCGGCCGGGTCGATCTCGACCGACTGGAACTCGTAGTTGCCGTTCACCGCCACCTTCACCACGCCACCGCCGGCCTGGCCCTCGATCACGGCCTCGGCCGCCTCGCTCTGGGCGGCCATGAGCTGCTCGCCCATCTGCTGGGCGGCGGCCAGCAGCTCGCTCATGTCGGGCACGTGGCCGGGTTGCGGGGTGTCACTCACGGCATTGCTCCAGGGGTCGGCTGATCGGGGGTCAGGTCTCTTCTTCGACGAGCTCGGCGCCGGGGAAGGCGTCGGTCAGCCGGGCCAGGCCGGACTGCTCGCCGACCGGGGCGTCGACCAGCTCGTCGAGCTCGATCATCTCATGGCTGTCGTCGACTGCGTCGTCGACTGGGTCGGTGGCGACCGGCGCAGCGGGGCTCCCGTCGTCGACCACCAGCTCGAGGCCCACCGGTCGTCCGAAGTGGGCGGCGAGCGCAGCATCGACGTCGGACCGGGCCTCGTCGCAGCGATCGCGATGGATCTGGTTGGGCAGGGCGAAGACGGCGGCGTCGGCGGTGGATTCCAGGAAGCGGCCGGCGCTGAACCGCGCCCTGGTCCGGTTGGGCAGCGCGTGCAGGATCTGGTCGGCCCAGGCCAGGGTCAGCTCGTCGTGGCTGGGTGGCGGCTGAGGCGACCCGGTGTCGGCGGCTGGCGCGGCGCCGGCCGTCGCCGGCTTGGTCGGTGGCGGGCTCACCTCGGGCGCAGCCGGGTCGGCCTCGGCAGCCTGGCGTTCCCGCCGGACCGCCCCCAGAGAGCGGCTCGTACCCGCGCCGGGCGTCGGCGCGTCGGTCGCGGCCGGGGTTGCCGGTTCGGCCGGCGGGGCCGCCTCGACCGGTGCGGGATCGGCGGTGGTCGCCAGCCGGGCCCGGGCCGCGGCTGCGGGACCGGCCTCGGTCGTCGCCGGCGGGCCGCCCGCCGTTTCGTGGGCCGGCTCGACGGGCGCGTCCGGGGCCACCGAGGGCGCAGGGGCCGCCGGTTGCCCCCGTTCGAGCCGTTCGAGCCGCTCCACGAGCGCAGCCAGATCGGTGTCGAGCTCGGGTCGGGCCAGCCGAACCAGCGCCAGCTCGAGGTCGATGCGCGGATCCGGTGCCTGCCTCATGTCGACGAGCGCCCCACCCAGGAGCTCGATGGCACGGGTCAGCCCGGCCGGTGGCACCTGCTCGGCGGTGGCGGACGCCCTCTGCCGGTCGGCTTCGGACAGCTGGCTCAGGTCGGCGCCCATGGCGGCGAGGAAGGCGTCTCGGAGCCGGGCCAGCACCGCCTCGCCGACGACTCGGGGATCGCGTCCCTCACGGGCCGAGTGGTCGAGGGCGGCGACGACGTGGCCGACGTCGCGTGCCGCCAGCCCGGCTACGAGCTGCTCGGCCACGTCGGCCCGGTCGGATACCCCGCCGGCCGCCACCACCTGGTCGAGCGCCGAGAGGGTGTCGCGGACCGAGCCCCCTCCCTCCCGTACGACGTGGGCGACGATCTCCTCGTCGACCTCGAGGCCGGCGTCGGAGGCGACCCATCGCACGTGCTCGGTCATGACGTCGGCCGGGAGCAGCTCGAACTTCAGGTGCTGGGTGCGGCTGCGGATGGTGGACACGACCTTGTGGGGCTCGGTGGTGCAGAGCACGAACTTGACGTGCTCCGGCGGCTCCTCGAGCGTCTTCAGCAGGGCGTTCTCGGCGCCGGAGGTCAGCATGTGGACCTCGTCGAGCACGTACACCTTGGTTCGGCCCGGCGACCCGAGCGACACCCGGGCGATCAGCTCCCGCACGGCCTCGACGCCGTTGTTGGAGGCGGCATCGAGCTCGTGCAGGTCGTAGGAGGTGCCGCTGGCGAACGCCAGACACGACTCGCAGGCGTCGCATGGCTCGCCATCGTCACCGGGGTCGAGGCAGTTGAGGGCCTTGGCCACGATGCGGGCCGTCGAGGTCTTGCCGGTGCCCCGCGGTCCGCTGAACAGGTAGGCGTGGCCGACCCGGTCTTCGCGAACCGCGTTCTGGACCGCCGCCACCACGTGCTGCTGCCCCACGATCTCGGAGAAGCGACCGGGGCGGTAGCGCCGATACAGCGACTGGAAAGACATCCGAGCGGAGCCTACCGGTGTCCACCCTCACGGGCCGCGCCGCCTCAGGGCATCGGCGAACCAGGAGCGACCGAACCCGTTCTCGAAAGTGACGGCCAGGCGATCTGCGGCACACCGCAGGCCCCGCTGAGAGCTGCTGCCTCCCGGCCCTGACTCGGTTCACGGGCTGCAGTTGCACAGGACCCGACCGTCACATTCCAGAACGGG
>JBFJYB010000237.1:0-4626 GCA_041622835.1 Acidimicrobiales bacterium
CCGGCGTTCACGGGCCGCTGCGAGGAGCTCGGCGTGCCGGCGCTGGCTCGCCGCGCCGAGCAGCTCGCCGCGCGCCGCTGAGCGGCGGTCAGCCGGCGGCCAGCACCTCCGACACGGGGACCGGCTCCCGCTCGACCAGCTGGTCGAGCCGGCACGACTCGGGCGTGCGGTCGGGACGCCACCGGCCGAACCGGGTGGTGCCCCGGAACCGGCCGCCGGTCGAGTGGGCGTAGCCCACCTCGACCACCCGCTCGACGCGAAGCGGCTCCCACGACTGGTCACGGTCGGCGTTCCAGCGGTTGGGCGCCCCGGGCAGGCGACCGTCGCGTCCCCGCTCGGCCTGTTGCATCCACTCGGCCCAGGGGTGCTCGGACAGGTCGTCGAGCCGGAGCGGCTCGAGGATCTCGGTGAGCTCGGCGCGAAACTTCGCGGTGAAGCTGGCCGCGACCCCCACGTGGTGGAGCGCCCCGTCGGTGTCGTAGAGGCCGAGCAGCAGCGAGCCGACGCCGTCGCCGCTCTTGTGGACCCGGTAGCCGGCCACCACGCAGTCGGCGGTGTGGCGGTGCTTGACCTTGAACTGGACCCGCTTGTCGGGCCGGTAGGGCCCGTCCACCGGCTTGGCCATGATCCCGTCGAGGCCGGCGCCCTCGAAGTGCTCGAACCATCGGCTCGCCAGCTCACGGTCGTCGGTCGACGGGGTCAGGTGCACCGGGGGCACGAAGCCGCCGGCGATCTCCTCGAGGGCGGCCCGCCGCTCACCGAACGGCGCTCCCGTGAGGTCGCGGTCGCCCAGCGCCAGCAGGTCGAAGGCGATGAAGGTGGCCGGCGTCGCCTCGGCCAGCATGTTGACCCGGGAGTCGGCGGGATGGATGCGCTGCTGGAGGGCGTCGAAGGCGAGCCGGTCGTCCACCGCGACCACGATCTCGCCGTCGACGACGCACCGCTCGGGCAGCGCGGCCCGCAAGGCCGGCAGGAGCTCGGGGAAGTACCGGGTGAGGGGCCGCTCGTTGCGGCTGCCGAGCTCGACCTCGTCGCCGTCGCGGAAGACGATGCAGCGGAACCCGTCCCACTTGGGCTCGAACGAGAGGTCGCCGGTCTCACCCGGAGGCAGCTCGAAGACCGCCTTGGCCAGCATCGGCTTGACGGGAGGGGTGAGGGGCAACTCCACGGCAGCCCAACGGTAGTGCTACACAACGGGTCATGACCGAGGCGATCGAGCAGTTCCGGATCGACGTCGGCGACGAGGTGCTCGACGATCTCCGGGCCCGGCTGCGTGCGACCCGCTGGCCCGAGGCCGAGCCGGTCGACGACTGGTCGCAGGGGATCCCGCTGGCGTACACGCGCGAGCTCTGCGCGCACTGGGCCGAGACCTACGACTGGCGCAGCCGCGAGGCCGAGCTCAACCGGTTCGACCAGTACCGCACTGCGCTCGACGGCGGCGGCGCCGACTCGCTGCGCATCCACTTCGTCCACGTCCGGTCTCCGCATGGCGACGCCCATCCCCTGATCCTCACCCACGGCTGGCCGGGGTCGATCGTCGAGTTCCAGAAGGTGATCGGGCCGCTGAGCGACCCGCCCGCTCACGGCGGCGACCCGGCCGACGCCTTCCACGTGGTCTGCCCGTCGCTGCCCGGCTACGGGTTCTCCGACAAGCCGGCCGTCACCGGGTGGGGCGTCGAGCGCATCGCGGCGGCGTGGGACCAGCTCATGGGCCGCCTCGGATACGAGCGCTACGGCGCCCAGGGCGGCGACTGGGGCGCCATGGTCACGTCGCTGCTCGGGCAGAACCACTCGGCCGGCGCCGCCGGGGGCTGTGCCGCCATCCACCTCAACATGCCGATCGCGGCCCCCGACCCCGACACGATGGACGACCTGACCGAGGCCGAGCAGGCGGCCCTCGGCGCCCTGGCCCACTACGACGAGTGGGACTCCGGCTACTCGAAGCAGCAGAGCACCCGGCCCCAGACCGTCGGGTACGGGCTCACCGACTCGCCGGCCGGGCAGGCGGCGTGGATCGTCGAGAAGTTCTGGAGCTGGATGGACTGCGACGGGCACCCCGAGAACGTGCTCACGCGGGACGAGCTGCTCGACAACGTGATGCTGTACTGGGTCAACGCGTCGGCCGCCTCGTCGGCCCGCCTGTACTGGGAGAGCTTCCGCAAGGTGTCGCTCGACGCGGTCTCGGTGCCGACCGGCGTGGCCGCCTTCCCGAAGGAGATCCTGAAGACGTCGCGCCGCTGGGCCGAGAAGCGCTTCACCGACCTGCGCCACTGGACCGACATGCCCGCCGGTGGCCATTTCGCCGCGTTCGAGCAGCCCGAGCTGTTCGTCGACGACGTGCGCGCCTTCTTCCGACTCGTGCGGTAGACGTGGCGACCGTCGCAGTCGTCGGCGCCGGCTGGGCCGGGGCGGTCTGCGCCCGCGAGCTCCACGACGCCGGCCATCGCGTCGAGGTGTTCGAGGCGGCCGGGGTGGTCGGCGGCCACGCCCGGGTCGAGGTCCTCGACGGGGTGGTGTACGAGCCCAACGGCGCCCACATCTTCCACACGTCGAACCCCACGGTGGCGGCCTACGTGCAGCGGTTCGGCCTGACCCGCCCCTACGAGCACGCCGTGGTCACCGAGGTCTACGTCCACGACGACGCCGAGCCGATCCTGCTCTCGTGGCCGCCGCAGGTCGACGAGCTGCGCGAGCTCGACATCTGGCCGGCCATCGAGCGCGAGCTGGCCGAGCTTCCCGACGAGCCGACCGGCGACGACTTCGAGTCGTACGTGCAGTCGATGATGGGCCCCACCCTCTACCGGCTGTTCGTCGAGGGGTACACCGTCAAGCAGTGGGGTCGCCCACCGTCGGAGCTGTCGTCGCGGTTCGCGCCCAAGCGGGTCGAGCTGCGTCGCGACGGGTACCGCCGGCTGTTCCGCGACCGGTGGGAGCTGTTCCCCGAGCGGGGCGTCAACGCCGTCGTCGAGCGGGTGATCGAGCCGGTGGCGGTGACCTTCGACGCCCGGATCGGCCTGGCCGACATCCAGGACTGGGGGCGCCGGTTCGACGCCGTCGCCGTCACCGCGCCGCTCGACGACTTCGTCGGCCGGTCGGGCGAGCTCGAGTGGCGGGGGATCTCCATGCAGGCGACCCGCTACGACACCGACACCGAGACCGGCACCGTGACCCCGGCATATGTGGTGAACCGCCCCTCGTTGCGGGTGCCGTACACCCGCACCGTCGAGACCAAGCACGCCACCGGTCAGCGCGTCGGCGCGACGGTCGTGTGCGAGGAGTACCCGGGCAGCCCGGCCCGCCACTACCCCGTGGCCACCGTCGACGGCCGCCACGGGCGTCGCAACCTCGAGCTCAAGGCCGAGATCGCGGCGGCCGCCCCGCTGCCGGTCGACTTCTGCGGCCGGCTCGCCAACTACCAGTACATCAACCAGGACGAGGCCATCGCCCAGGGCATCGCCTGCGCCGCCCGGGTCGGCGCCCGCCTCGCGGCCGGACCGGTGTCGGGCGGTCAGGCGACGTAGGGCGGCTTCTGGCTGGCCGGACCGGTCCGCAACAGCTCCAGGGCGTCGGCCACCGACGTCGCCCTCCGCAGGATCGCCCGGTTCCGGGCGGCGATGAAGCCCAGCGCGCTGACCTCGTCGAGGAAGCCGTCGAGCGGGGCCCAGAAGCCGTCGTGGTCGAGCAGCACCACCTGCTTGTCGTGGGGATGGAGGCCGAGCTGGGTCCAGGTCGCCGACTCGAACACCTCCTCGAGGGTGCCGAGCCCGCCGGGGAGGGCGATGAACCCGTCGGCCAGGTCGTACATCAGCGCCTTGCGGGCGTGCATGTCGGGCACCCGGTGGAGCTCGGTGATGTCCTGCTTGGGGATCTCGTTGGTGAACATCCCGCCGGGAATCACGCCGACGACCTCGCCCCCGGCCTCCATGACCGCGGTGGCGACCGCGCCCATCAGCCCGGTCGCTCCACCGCCGTAGACCAGACCGATCTGGCGGCCGGCCAGGACCTGGCCCAGCTCGCGAGCCAGCTCGACGTGGGCCGGTTCGGACCCGCTGCTCGAGCCGCAGAACACGCACACCCGGCGCAGCTCCGTCTTCGCCATGGGCCGACACGCTACAGCTACCCTGCATGCACCATGTCTGACCACCCGCTCAAGGAACGGCTCGAGGATCTCGAGCGCCGCAAGCACGAGGCGCTCCACGCCGGTCCCCAACGCGCCGTCGACCGCCAGCACGAGAAGGGCAAGCTGCTGGCCCGCGAGCGCATCGACTACCTCCTCGACGAGGGCTCGTTCCACGAGCTCGACATGCTGGCCCGCCACCGCGCCCTCGAGAGCGGCATCGAGGAACGGCCCTACACCGACGGGGTCGTCACCGGCTGGGGCACCGTCGACGGCCGCAAGGTGTTCGTCTTCGCCCAGGACTTCACCGTCTTCGGCGGGGCGCTGGGCGAGGTCTTCGCCGAGAAGATCCACAAGGTCATGGACCTGGCGCTGTCGGTCGGAGCGCCCATGGTGGGGCTCAACGACGGAGCCGGAGCCCGCATCCAGGAGGGCTGCGTCAGCCTCGCCTCCTACGGCGGCATCTTCCACCGCAACGTCCAGTCCAGCGGCGTCATCCCACAGATCTC
>JBFJYB010000238.1:0-4604 GCA_041622835.1 Acidimicrobiales bacterium
ATCTCTGACTGCTTGGGCGCGTTTTCGCGCCCCAAGCAGTCACTGATCGAGGGCAGGGGGTGGGGAGGGGTCAGCTGGCGGCTCGGAGGTCGGCGACCCGGTCGATCAGGCGGAGGTAGGTGTCGTCCTCCTGCACGCCCGGGACGGCCAGGGCGCCGGCGATCACCACCGTCGGCACGGCGGTGATGCCCTGCTGGTTGGCCTCTTCGTGCTCTGCGATCACCTGCTCGACGGCGTCCTCGCGTCCGGCCCCGAGACGGTCGAGGAACTCGCTGCGGTCGAGCCCGGCGGCCTCGGCGACGTCGGCCTGCACCTCGGGGAGCGAGATGGTGCGGTGCTCGACGAAGTAGGCGCGGAACATGCCCCAGCGGAACGCTCGCGAGACCTCCTCGTCGCCGAACCCGGCGACCACGTGGTCGGCCGCCAGCGCCGGGAGGCTGTGGCTCGGCGGGTCGGCGTCGGACGCCCACGGTCGGAAGCCGAGCTGCGGCTCCATCGATCCGGGCCGCTCCCACGACTGCGTGTAGGCCACGAACTCGTCACGGGTCCGGCGGCTCGGCCGCGGTCGCAACATGAAGCTCTTCCAGGTGACGGTCACCTGGTCGGCCCCGACCCGATCACCTCTGGCCTGCTCGAGCTGGTCGAGGCGGACCGCCCCGACATAGCACCACGGTCAGAGGAAGTCGCTCCACACCTCGAGATCGACGGACTCGGGTGCCGGCTGGGCCATGCGTCATCCTCCCACACCGGTGTCAGGGAGCGAGCTCGATGCCGATCCACGCCGCCCCGACCGACGCCACGACGGTGACGGTCAGGTAGGCGACCAGCTCTCGTCGAGCTCCCGCCTGGCCCATCGACACCCACTCGTGGCTGAAGGTGGAGAACGTCGTGAACGAGCCGAGGCCGCCCGCGCCGGCCGTCGTCATCACGTCGGGTCCGGCCGCCGCCATCAGGCCGAGCAAGAACGAGCCGACGACGTTGACGGCCAGCGTGCCCCAGGGGAACGACGCGGTGTTCCCCCGGTCGCGCACGACGGCGCGCACCAGCGCCCCGATCATGGCCAGGCCGAGGAAGGCGGCGGCGATCATGACGCCGCCGGCCGGCGGAGGCCCGCACCGACGACCACCGCCACTGCCGCGGCTGCGAGGCTCGCCACCAGGTAGCCGGCACCGAGCCCCCACCGGTCGTCACGACCCAGCTCGGCCACTGCCACCGCCACCCCCGACATGGTGGTCAGGCTCCCGCAGAACCCGATGCCGATCGCAGGGCGCAACAGCCGGCTCACGTCGGCGCGCCAGTCGCCGGCGAGCAGCCAGCCCAGCACCGCCGAGCCGATGACGTTCACCACGAGCAGGCCCCACGGCCAGTCGCCGTCGCCGAGGAGCTCGACGACCCCCCACCTGGCGCCCGCACCGGCCATGGCGCCGAGGCAGATCGCGGTCGCCGCGGGGCCGTTCACGAGCGCCGACGCTACCGGCACCGCCGACTCGGGCCGCGCCGGTGCGACGGGCGATACTGGCGCATGGATCTCGGAGACCTGCGCGAGCAGTACCAGAGCGAGGGGCTCGACCTGCCCGACGCCGACCCCGACCCGATCGCGCAGTTCCGCTCGTGGTTCGCCGACGTCGAGGCCTCGGGTCTGTGGGAGCCCAACGCCATGGTCGTGTCGACCGTCGACGAGACCGGATGGCCGGCGGCCCGCATCGTCTTGCTCAAGGCGCTCGACGACCGCGGCTTCGTCTTCTACACGAACTACGGGAGCGACAAGGGCCGCGAGCTGGCCGCGGTGCCGCGCACCTCGCTGACCTTCTTCTGGACCGAGCTCCGGCGCCAGGTCCGGGTCCGGGGGGTGGCCCGCCAGCTCGGCGATGCCGAGAACGACGCGTACTTCGCCGGCCGGCCCCGCGGCAGCCAGCTCGGAGCCTGGGCGTCGCCGCAGTCGCAGGTGGTGGAGGGGCGACACGTGCTCGAGGCTCGGTTCGCCGAGCTCGATGCCCGCTACCGCGACGCCGAGATCCCCCGCCCGCCGCACTGGGGTGGCATCGCCGTCGAACCCCAGCGCATCGAGTTCTGGCAGGGCCGCGAGAACCGCCTCCACGACCGGCTGCGCTACGAGCGTTCCGCCGGGTCGTGGTCGATCGTGCGCCTCGCCCCCTAGGCGCGCGCTCTCCTCAGCCGCCCGGCTCCGTGCCGTTCGGCGCCCACGCCCGTGCCGCTTCGGCGAGGCCCAGGATCAGCGACTCGGTCTGGGGTGCCCGGCCGACGTCGCCGCTGTCGGACCAGGCCCAGCCCTCGACGTTCCACCTGACCAGCGGGCACAGCTCGATCTGCACGCCGCCGTACCTGGTCCGGTTCACCGGGTTGTTCGGGTGCTGGCCGGCCAGCTCGGTCGGGATGTCGTCGAGGTCGGCGACCATCTCGTAGGCCGGCAGCCGCGGCCGCAGATGGGCGGCGACGTGGCCGGCCAGCTCGCGGTTCGTGCCCCCGAGCAGCAGCGACCAGCGCAGGTGCTTGCGCCCGTATCCGTGGACCGCCACGGCGACGTCGACATGGTCGAGGAACGTGGCGAGCAGGTCGGAGTGGGCGGGGTCGACGTGCCGCGACGGGACGTGCCACTGGAGGTCCTCGGGCTGGACGACGCCGTAGTAGGAGGCGTCGGCCCGCTCGGCAGCCTCGGCCGCGACCACCTCGGTCACCCGCTCGACGCCTCCGTGGAAGGCCATGAAGCCGAAGGTCGACCGCAGAGCCAGCTCCTCCTCGACCCCGGGCGTCATCAGCAGGTCGGTCAGCATGGTCACGAGGCTACTTCGGGTGAGCCGGGCCCGGAGCGGGGTTGGCGGCCGGCGACGACGAGCCAGGCGATCACCGCCACGAGCACCGCCGCCATCACCTCGAAGAGCACCGGCCAGCGACCGGGGTCGGTGAACCAGTTGCCGACCCGATCGGGGATGTCGCTGATCGTGCGGAGCACGGGCAGGACGAGGAAGTCGGCGCGGTACCAGCCGAGCTCGACGATCAGGTAGGCACTCGCCGCGCCGCCGAGGAGCCACGGCCGGTCGCCGGGCCGCATCGACCCTCGCAGCGCGTACAGGAGGATGCCGCCGACGACGAACGCTGCGGCGAGCGCCACCCGGTCGGTGTCGCTGTCCTGGAGCCAGGTGGTGATCCGGGCCTGGAGGTCGAGCGCGTGGTCGACCAGCCAGTTCGAGTCGAGGTTGCCCCGGACGACCTGGATCTCCCACCAGCCGTACGCCGTCAGGAACCCCCCGGCCAGCACCAGCAGCCCACCAGAGACCCGGTTCACGTAGGGGAGCAGCCGGCGCATGTTGGCGGCGACCGACGTCCGGCCCAGCGCCATGGCCAGCGTGAGCGTCATGACGACGAGGCTCATGCCGAGGGCGTAGGCGACGAAGACCGCGGTGCCGTCGACGATCCCGTCGCGCGTGAACGAGCCGATGATCGTGCCGAAGAAGATCGGCGCGGTGCAGCTCAGCGAGACCACGCCGTAGGACACGCCGAACATGAAGATCGACGGCAGCTGGCGGCTCCCGGTGCCTCGCGACATCTTGGGGAGGCGCAGCGTGGGCTCGTACCCGGCCAGCATGGCGATGCCGAGCGGCACGAGGAGGATGCCGAACCCGAAGGTCGCGTACGGGATCCGCCGCTCGATGGTGCCCTGCCCGACGACGGTCGAGGTCAGCACGCCGATGAGGGTGAACAGCAGGATGAAGCCGGCGGTGAGGGTGAGGCCGACCGCGACCGCCCGCGTGACGTTCCTCGCCGTGTTGGTCTCCTCTTCGGTCTCGAGGCCGAGGAAGTACGACAGGTAGGCCGGCAACATGGCGAATCCGCAAGGGTTGAAGGCGGCCACCAGGCCACTCCCCAGGCCGAGGCTGGCGAGGCCCCAGTCGATCACGGTTCGGTCGAGCCGGTGAGGAGCTCTTCCTCGATGGTGGCTCGCAGATCCTCACCCGACATGATCCCGGGGTTCACGTGGGCGAGCGTGCCGTCGGCCGCGACGAACGCCGTGGTGGGCATGATCTCGAAGTCGTTGAACTGGCCGAGGGCCGTGCCGGCGCGGTCGTACACGACCGGATAGGTGATGCCGGTCTCGTCGATCAGGCGCAGTGCGTCTTCGGCCCGGTCGTTGACGTCGATCCCGACGAACGCGACCCGGTCGCCGAGCTGCTGGTGGACCTCCTCGAAGGCGGGCAGCTCGGTGATGCACGGCGGGCACCAGGCCGCGAAGAAGTTCACGACGACCGGGGTGCCCCGCAGGTCCGACAAGGCCCAGGTCGCGGTGAGCTCGCCGTCGGCGGCGAGGATCGGAAGCTCGATGTCGGGCGCGGCCGCGCCGGCCGGGCCGTCCTCGGTGAAGAACTGGCCCACGACGAAGACGCCGGTCATCAGGAGCAGGAACGCAATCACGAAGATCCCGACCGTCGGGATCCGGCGCGCCGGTGTGGAGGGCTCAGCGTGCTCGTCCATTCCGTTCCAAAGGTACCGGCCCCGGTGCCGCTACTTGGAGGCGTGCGCGGATGATCGCCGCGCCCAGCAATCACGCCGTGCGCAGTACCGGCTCGAGGTGCTCGGGCACGGGGATG
>JBFJYB010000239.1:0-4591 GCA_041622835.1 Acidimicrobiales bacterium
CAGCGACGGCGCGGCCCGCCCCGAGTGGGTCGAGGTCATCGTCGAGATCCCCAAGGGGTCGCGCAACAAGTACGAGATGCACCACGACACCGGCGAGCTGTGGCTCGATCGGCACCTGTTCACCGCCACCACCTACCCGGCCGACTACGGGTTCGTGCCCCACACCCTCGCCGAGGACGGCGATCCCCTCGACGTGCTGGTGCTGCTGGACGAGCCGACCGTTCCCGGCTGTCACATCAGGGGCCGGCCCATCGGCGTCTTCTGGATGGTCGACGAGAAGGGGCCCGACGCCAAGGTGCTGGCCGTCCCGGCCGACGATCCGCGTTGGGACTACCTGGCCGACCTCGACGACGCGCCCGCCCACCTGCTGGCCGAGATCGGTCACTTCTTCGAGGTGTACAAGGCGCTGGAGCCGGCCAAGGACACCGACGTCGGGCGCTGGGCCGGACGCGACGCCGCGTGGGCCGAGATCACGGCCGCGTACGAGCGCTACACCCCGACCTAGCGGGCCCTGGTCACCGGTCGATCCGCACCTTGCCGAAGATCGTGCCGAAGAGGGCTCGTCCGTCGTCGTCGACGGTGACCCCGGCGCCGAGGGTGTTGAACCGCGAGCCCCCGAGGACGTGGTGGAAGCGGCTCTCTCCGGTCGTCCAGTCGACCGCCTCGAGGGTCCACGAGCGGTCGCGGGTTCCGCACGTGTAGACGAGATCGCTCGCCTGGCTCACGTACGGAACCGAGTTCGGTGACGACACCTCGGTGTTGACCCACGCCTCCTCGAGCGTCCGCGTCACCGGGTTCCACTCGTACTTGTGCAGGCCGTGCGGCGTGTAGGCGGGGTCGTGTCCGAGGAAGAACGCCAGCAGCCGTTGCGCCGTCTCGGGGAAGCCGTCGGGGACCGATGCCGGCTGGTTGTTCACCGACATCGCCCCGTAGCCCGACACGGTGATCGACTGCTCGGTCTGGACGGCGGTCAGGCCGGGATCTCCCATGTCGACCCGGCCCATGCCCGCGATCCGCCGGGATGGAGCGCCGGCGAGGCGCTCCCAGTCGTCGGGTATCTCGCCGCGCCACAGCAGGGTGATGTTGACCACGTCGTCGCCGTCACCGATCACGACGAAGCGATCCTCGTCGGGCCCGAAGCCCATCAGCGACGGCGTGGTACCGGATCCGGCGCCGGTCGAGTTGCGGTACGCCGCGCTCCAGGCACCGTCGGCCGCGTCGAGCGACAGCCGCTCGCCGGTCCACACCACCCGGTGGAGGTGGTCGACCGAGCACACGTAGATCCCGTTGTCGTCGTCGACGCAGCAGCTCGTCCTGACCCAGCCGTAGGCCGAGTGCCCCTTCTCCGCCCGCATCCGTGTGCAGTGCTCGGCCGCCTGGTCGGCCGCGCCGGGGAGTTGGATGGCGTCGTAGTCCGAGAAGTCCCGGGCCAGGCAGACGACCCAGCCATGATCGGTCGTGAGCACCAGACGGCCGTCGAAGGTGAGGTTCATGCCGACGAAGGCGCCGTCGACGTGGTCGGGTCGATCCCAGCGGGCTACCTCGGCGACGGGCGAGCGTCGATCAGTCGGATCCGTCTCGGCACAGGCCACTGCGGCCGTCTGGCGGCCGAGGAAGAGGGTGTGATCGCGATCGAGCAGCGCGTACACCCCGTCGAGCCCGGTCATGAAGCTCACCGCCAGGCCGATGGCGTGGTCGATCGCCTCCTGGCCCCGGAGCTGGTCGAGACCGGCGATGGCGGCCTCGAGCTCGGCGACCGGAGTGACGTCGCCGCCCACCGGCAGCGTCGCGAGGATCTCCAGCGTGTCGTAGTCGAGCTTGGCGATCTGCTGGCGGCCGTTGCTCCAGATCACCCGCCCGCCATCGGGGTACCGCGACGAGATCAGGCTCCCGAAATGGCCGGGGCCGAGCCACGTGTACAGCAGGTCGTCGTCGGTGAGCACCTCCGACGGACCGGTCGGACCGGCCTGCGGGGTGCTGTCCTGCTGATCGCAGCGACCGTGGGCGATCGGGTAGCTGCTGTCGGCCAGGTACGGGTTGCGCGGCCCGGGGCGCGGGGGCGGTGACGTCACGCCGGCTCCCTCTCGTCCTGCGACCGCACTGCGCTGCGGACCCTATCCCGACCGCCCGGGGGCCGGCCGTTGACCGGGCGAGCCCGGCCTCGACCGGTACCGTCTCGGCCTGATGGGGTTCAACCTGCTCGTCGTGGTCCTGGCGGTGGCCGTCGGCGCGGTAGCCGGTGCGGCCGGGGCCGGACGGGATCGCTCGCTGCGCTGGCGCCAGTTCCTCGTCGCTCTCGGCGTGGGGGTGGTCGCGTCGTTCGGCGCGGTGCTGGTGACGATCCTCGCCGTCGGGCGCGACATGTTCGCCGTGGCCCACACCGTGTACCTCATCGCGACCATCGGCGTACCGCTGACCTCCGCGATCATGCTGTGGCGATGCTGGGAGGGTGCTGCCGCCCGACGGGCTCTGCTCGCCCTCGGCCTCGCCGGCGTCCCGCTCGGGGTCTACGCGACCCACATCGAGCCGTTCTGGCTCCGCGTCGACGAGGTCCGGCTGCCGTCGAGCCCCGAGGTCGCCGGCTTGCGCCTGGCCGTGCTCGCCGACTTCCAGACCGACGAGGTGGGCAGCTACGAGCAGGATGCGGTCGACAAGCTGTTGGGCACCGAACCCGACATCGTCCTGATCGCCGGCGACTTCTGGCAGATGCCACCGCGCCAGTTCCCGGCTCGCCGCCCGGAGTTCGCTGCCGTCCTCGGCCGGCTCGGCGCCGAGGTCGACCATGTGATCGCGGTTCACGGCGACTCCGACAACCTGCGAGGCCTCGAGGAGCTGGCCGCCGGCACGGGGGTGGTCGTACTGGACAACGAGACCGTCGACGTGGAGACCCGGGGCATCCGGGCGCGGATCGCCGGGCTCAGCACCGGAGGCGACCCGGCCAGCCGCGCCGCCGCCATCGGCGAGCTGACGGCCGCACCCACCACGGTCGCCCGGGTGTTGCTCGGCCACAAGCCCGATGTCGTCTACGAGATCCCCGAGGGCGCCGAGGTCGACCTGGTCGTCGCCGGCCACACCCACGGCGGCCAGGTCCAGATCCCGTTCTTCGGCCCGCTCGTGACCCTGTCGGCGGTGCCCCGAGGGGTCGCCGCCGGTGGTCTCCACCGGGTCGACGGCCACGCCGTCTACGTCTCGACCGGCGTCGGCCGGGAGAAGCTCCGGGCGCCGCAGGTGCGCTTCGGCGCCCGGCCGTCGGTCGGGCTGATCGAGCTGGTCGACCCGGCCGCTCCCACGGAGCAGTAGCTTCCCGCCGTCGCGTAGTCTCTGGCATGGCCAGCGTCCCGGCCCGCCCGCCGATCGTGCACCAGCCGGCCCCGGTCGTCGGCCGGCCGATACGAGCCGAGCGCTACGTGTCGTCCCACTGGATGGAGCGCGAGGCGGCGGCGGTGTGGCCCCGCATGTGGCTCTTCGCCTGCCTCGAGCGTGACGTCGCCGCCGCCGGCGAGTACCAGGTGCTCGACATCGGCGACGAGTCGATCCTCGTGTCGCGCACCGACGACGGCGAGCTGGCCGCGTTCTACAACGTGTGCCAGCACCGCGGCGCGCGGGTGATGGTCAACCGGGGAGGCTGGGTGCGCGACTTCGTGTGCCCCTATCACGGCTGGACCTACGGCCACGACGGCCGGCTGAAGGTGGTGCCCGACGTCGACCGGTTCAGCGGCGGCGTCGACTGCGACGCCCGGTCGCTGCGGCCGGTGCAGGTCGCCAGCTTCGCCGGCCTCGTGTGGGTGTGCATGGACCTGGACGCTGCGCCCCTGCTCGACTACCTCGGGCCCGTCGCCGACCGGATCGAGCCCTACCGGCTGGAGGACATGACCCTGATCGGCGACCAGACGGTGAGCCTCGCCTGCAACTGGAAGGCGGTGTTCGACAACTTCGGCGAGCTGTACCACGTCGAGCACATCCACCCCCAGCACGAGCTGATGTTCGACTGCCCGACGTCGCAGATCGACCTGTTCGACCGGGGCCACACGGGGGTCGTGATCGACGGTCACGTCGTGAACACCCGCCTGCCGATCCCCGACGAGCCGACGCCCTACCTTGACCGGCAGGTCCGCATGTTCGGGGGCGACCCGTCGGACTACGTCGGCCGCGTCCTCGACATCCGCGAGGACGTCCAGAAGCTGCGACGCGAGGCGGGGCCGCGGCTCGGCTACGACTACGACCGGATGACCGACGAGCGGCTCAGCGACATCGAGCAGTACAACGTGTTCCCCAACACGATGCTGACGCTGCAGCCCGACGACGCGATGGTCATGCGGGCCCGGCCCCACCCGACCGACCCCAACCGGTGCTCCTGGGACAAGTTCTCGTTCCACCGCCAACCCCGCGAGGAGGTGGCCCGTCGGGCCGGCGTGGCCTTCGAGCCCCACGACCCGGCCGACGTCGAACCGGTGGAGCGCCCCGTCCACGACGAGTTCACCCAGGAGGACATCATCGCCGGTCGCAAGACGATGACGATCACGATCGACCAGGACGTCCACCTCATCCGCGACGTGCAGGCCGGGATGCGCTCACGGGGCTTCGACACCGC
>JBFJYB010000240.1:0-4590 GCA_041622835.1 Acidimicrobiales bacterium
CCGGTCGGCCTCGGGGAGGGCGCTGAAGAAGTCCCAGTTGCGCCGCTCTTCATCTACGTGGTCGCCCACCGGCATCATGTCGATCGACTTGTGGCTGACGTCCTCCTTGCTCTTGGCCGGGCAGATGCTGACGCACACACCACAGCCCGTGCAGTCGTCGGGCGCCACCTGGATCGTCATCACCTCGGATGCGTCACCGTCGCTCTTCCAGTCCTTGTACTTGAAGCCGGCCGGCGCCCCGACGGCCGAGGCGGCGTCGAACACCTTCATCCGGATGGCGGCATGGGGACAGATCAGCGCGCACCGCCCGCAATCGATGCAGATGTCGGGATCCCAGACCGGGATCTCGGTCGCGATGGCGCGCTTCTCCCAGCGGGCGGTACCGGTCGGGAAGGTCCCGTCGACCGGGAGCGCACTGACCGGGAGGCGGTCGCCGTGTCCCGCGAGCATCAGCGACGTCACCCGCTGCACGAAGTCGGGCGCCTCCGCCGGCACCGGCTCTCGCAGCTCGATCGCGCTCGACGCCTCGTTCGGGACCTCGACGCGGTGGACGTTGGCGACTGCGGCGTCGACCGCCGCGAAGTTGCGCTGGAGCACGACCTGGCCGCGCTTGGCGTAGCTGGCTTCGATCGCTCGCTTGATCGCGGCGATGGCGGCCTCGGGCTCGAGCACGCCGGCCAGGAGGAAGAAGCAGGTCTGGAGCACGGTGTTCACCCGCCCTCCCAGCCCGGCGTCGCGGGCCACGGCGGCGGCGTCGATCACCCGGAGGTCGAGCCCCTTGTCGATGATCTGCTGCTGGACCTGACGCGGCAACCGGTCCCACACCTCCTCGGGCCCGTACGGGCTGTTCAGCAGGAACGTCGCGCGGTGGCCGGCCACGGCCAGCACGTCGACCCGATCGAGGAACCCGAACTGGTGGCAGGCGACGAAGCTGGCCTCCTCGACCAGGTACGCCGACTCGATCGGTGCGGGCGCGGTGCGCAGGTGCGAGACCGTCGTCGACCCCGACTTCTTCGAGTCGTACACGAAGTAGCCCTGGGCGTAACGGTCGGTGAGGTCACCGATGATCTTGACCGAGTTCTTGTTGGCACCGACCGTGCCGTCGCTGCCCAGGCCGTAGAAGACCGCCCGCACCACGTCGTCGGGTTCGTGCCAGCGGTCGGGGTCGACCTCGAGGCTGGTCAGGCCGACGTCGTCGACGATCCCGACGGTGAAGTGGTTGCGGGGCGCGGGTGTCGCCAGGTTGTCGAGCACCGCCAGGGCCATCGCCGGCGTGTACTCCTTCGACGACAGCCCGAAGCGACCACCGACCACCTCGGGGGCGTCGGCTCCGAGGTGCTCGGCCAGGGCGGCGACGACGTCGGTGTAGAGGGGCTCGCCGACCGATCCCGGCTCCTTGGTCCGGTCGAGCACCGCGATCCGCCTGACCGACTCCGGCAGCGCCGACACCAGCGCCGCCGCCGAGAACGGTCGGTACAGGCGCACCGCGAGCACGCCCACCTTCGCCCCGGCTGCGACCTCGGCTTCGACCGCCTCGCGCGTCGTCCCCACCCCCGAGCCCATCAAGATCACGACGTGCTCGGCGTCGGGCGCGCCCCAGTAGTCGAACAGCCGGTACTGACGCCCGGTCAGCTCGGCGAAGCGGTCCATCTCGCCCTGGACCGCGGCCGGCACCGCGTCGTGGAACGGGTTGCACGCCTCCCGGGCCTGGAAGAACACGTCGGGGTTCTGGGCCGTCCCCCGCAGCACCGGACGGTTCGGGTTCAGACCCCGATCCCGATGGGCGGCGACCAGATCGTCGTCGATCATCTCGCCGATCGTCGCCTCGTCGACGACCGCGATCTTGGCCACCTCGTGGCTCGTCCGGAACCCGTCGAAGAAGTGGAGGAACGGCACCCGGGTGCGGAGGGTGGCGGCGTGGGCGATCAGGGCCAGGTCCTGGGCCTCCTGGACCGAGCCCGAGGCCAGCAGCGCCGCGCCGGTCTGGCGGCACGCCATGACGTCGCTGTGGTCGCCGAAGATGCTCAGCGCATGGGTCGCGATCGACCGGGCGGCCACGTGGATCACCGTCGGCGTCAGCTCGCCGGCGATCTTGTACAGGTTGGGGATCATCAGCAGCAGGCCCTGCGACGCGGTGAACGTCGAGCCGAGCGCCCCGGCCTGGAGGGCGCCGTGCAAGGCCCCGGCCGCCCCGCCCTCGCTCTGCATCTCGATCACCTCGGGCACGTCGCCCCAGAGGTTGACCCGGCCGGCCTGCGACCAGCCGTCGGCCAGCTCGCCCATCGGCGAAGCCGGCGTGATCGGGTAGATGGCCACGATCTCGCTGCACGCGTGGGCGATCCGGGCCGCCGCCTCGTTGCCGTCAATGGTGACAAAGGGCCCGTTCATCGCCGGGTCGCCTTCGGTACGGTCCGATGGAGAGGAGCCGGACCATGAGCGAGGAAACCGTCGACGACACCATCGAGGAGCGCACCGGACTCCAGATCCTGGACCGTGCGGAGTGCATCGAGCTGATCGCGGCGACGCCGATCGGCCGGATCGGGTTCATCTCCTACCGGCAGCCAGTGGTGCTCCCGGTGAACTACCGGTGGTTCGACAGCAGCATCGTGTTCCGCACCCTCGAGGGCGACAAGCTGCACGCCGCGGCGATGAACCAGCCGGTCGCCTTCGAGATCGACGAGTGGGACGCGGCGACGAACCGCGGCTGGAGCGTCGTGGTCAAGGGCCTGGCCCACGAGGTCACGAACTGGGCCGAGGCCGAACAGCTCGAGCAGCTGGGCCTGGTCCCGTGGTCGAGCGACGTCTGGCGCCAGAAGTGGGTCAGGGTCGTCCCCGACGAGATCTCGGGTCGACGGGTGCGGTGAGGTCGCTCCCATGGGCCAAACCCTAAGAACCGCCCCCTACCCCCACTAGGGCCGAAGTCCCCAAGCCCAGCCCCCTGCTTCTGACCGCGGCGGCCGGCCGGATGGACTTCCGCGGTCACAGATCCGGGGTGGGGTGGGCTCGGGTAGCGTCCGGCCCATGGCCGCCGATGCCGCGCTCGCCAACGGGATCCTCTTCACCGACCAGTACCAGCTCACCATGGCCCAGCTCTACTTCCGGCGGGGCATCCACGAGCAGCGGGCCCAGTTCGACTACTCCTTCCGCACCAACCCCGACTACGGGCGCCATCAGGCCGGCTACGTCGTCACCGCCGGGCTCGAGTGGCTGCTGGAGTGGATGCAGACCGCCCGCTTCGGCGACGCCGAGCTCGACCGGCTACGCGGCCAGCGCTCGGCCCGCGGCGGCCGCCTCTTCGGCGACGACTTCCTGGCCTGGCTGGCCGACGACGGCACCTTCGACGACGTCGAGCTCGATGCCGTCGGCGAGGGTCGGATCGTCCACCCCCACCTCCCGATCGCGGTGGCGCGCGGGCCGCTGGCCATGACCCAGATCCTCGAGTCGTCGCTGCTCAACCACCTCAACTACCCCTCGCTGGTCGCCACCAAGGCGTCCCGCATCGCCGAGAGCGCATCGGGTCCGGTGCTCGAGTTCGGCATGCGCCGCGGTCCCGGCCGCGCCGCCAACGCCGGCGCCCGGGCCGCGCTGATCGGCGGCTGTGACTTCACGTCCAACGCCGGCATCTCCCACGAGGTCGGACTCGATCCTCAGGGCACCCACGCCCACAGCATGGTGCAGGTCTTCATGGCGCTCGGACTCGGAGAGCTGGCCGCGTTCCGTGCCTTCGCCGACGTGTACCCCGACAACTGCGTCCTGCTGGTCGACACGGTCGACACGCTCCATTCCGGCGTCCCCAACGCCATCACCGTGTTCGAGGAGCTGCGGGCCGCCGGGCACCGGCCGGTCGCGGTCCGGCTCGACTCGGGCGACCTCGCCTACCTCACCGTGCAGACCGCCCGCATGCTCGACGACGCCGGTCTCACCGAGGTCGGCGTCGTCGTCTCGGGCGACCTGGACGAGCTGGCGATCTGGCAGATCCTGTCGCAGGTGGACGAGGAGGCGCCGCGATACGGGCTCGACCCCCAGGCGGTGAAGGCGAGGATGGTGTACGGGGTCGGCACCCGCCTGATCTCGTCGCACGGGCACGCCGCCCTCGACGGCGTCTACAAGCTGGTCGCCATGGAGCGCGACGGCGCATGGCTGCCCAGCGTCAAGGTGTCCGAGTCACCGGCCAAGGTGCCGATCCCGGGGGCCAAGTCGGCATGGCGGCTCTACGACCGGCGGGGGATCGCCACCGCCGACGTGGTCGCCACGGCCGGCGAGGACCCGCTGGCCGACCCCGAGATCGCCCTGCACCATCCTCACCACGACGGCGTGAGCCGCACGGTGTCCCGGAACGAGATCAGCGAGGCCGAGCCCCTGCTCGAACCGGCGTGGCGCAACGGCGGGCCGGTTGCACCGGCGCTGTCGATCAAGGAGATGCGCGCCCGGCGCCGGCACGACCTCGACCGTCTCGACCTGGGTGTGCGGCGCCTGGTGAACCCGCACGTGTACCACGTCTCGCTGACCGACCGCCTGAAGCGGCTCCAGCACGACCTGGTGGCCCGCGCTCGGGCCGCCACCTCAGGCGACGACGTCGACGCCGAGGGC
>JBFJYB010000241.1:0-4568 GCA_041622835.1 Acidimicrobiales bacterium
CGATCAGGTTGATCTCGAGCTGGTCGCGCAGCTCCTCGAGGTCGAGGTACTCGAGAGGCCCGCCGCGGGCGACGCCAGCGTTGTTCACGAGCCCGGCCAGTCGCCCTCCGGCCTGCTCGCCCACCAGCTCGGCTGCCGCCGCGGTCTGGACCGGGTCGGTCACGTCGAGCCTGACCGGTGTCACCCGCGACGAGCGCGAAGCGCAGAGCGCGTCGGCGTCGACGTCGGACCGGACCCCGGCGAGGACCGGGAAGCCGAGCCGGTCGAGGCGTTCCACGACCGCGGCGCCGATTCCGCTGGATGCGCCGGTCACCAGCACCGCGTCGTGGCTCACGATGCATCCGGGGCGCGTCGGCTCACGCCCCCACGGTAGGCCCGTCGGGGTCTACCCGAGTCGGAGGTCGGGCGTGACCGCCAGCCAGTCCGGGCTGGAGGCGGGGGCGGCCGGACCCAGGGCGGGACCCTGGGCGTACTCGCAGCCCTGCTCCCGCAGCATGGCCAGGTCGTCGGGGTGGGCCACTCCCGATGCGATGACCGCCATGTCGAGGCCGTGGGCGATGGCGATGATCCCTTCGACCAGGGCCTGCTGGCGCTTGCTGCCGGCCACGCCATTGGTGAGCTGGCGGTCGAGCTTGAGCGCGTCGGCCGGGACCTCGTGCAGGCCCGCAAGGGCCAGACCGCCCGTGCCGTAGTGGTCGACGGTGACGCGCACGCCGGTGGAACGGAGGTCCTGGATCGTCGCCAACCCCGCGCCGTCGTCGGCCGCGAGCCACGCCTCGTCGATCTCGACGCTCAGCAGGCTCGGCGGTATCGAGCGCTCGGCGAGGGCATTCTCGATGCGGCCGACCGAGCCCGGCGACAGCTGGTCGGGCGAGAGGTCGAAGGCGAGGGTCAGGGGTTGTGCGAGGTCGGCGTTCCAGGTTTCGAGCTCGGCGCACACCGACTCGAGGGTCCAGGTTCCCAGAAGGCTGGCCACGTTGGCCCGCGCCGCCATCGGGACGAACTCCGACGGCTCGATGAGCCCGAGGTGCGGATGGTTCCAGAGCGGTCGGGCCTCGGCGCCGACTGCCCGCTGGTCGACCAGGTCGACGACGGCCTCGCAGTGCAGGACGATCTGGCCGGTCGCGATGGCGTGGCCGAGCGTGGACTCCAGCGTGCGCCGGCGGAGCATGGAGACGCCGAGGTCGTCGTCGAAGATGTCGAACCCGCTGCGCCCGCTGCTCTTGGCGCGGTACATGGCGGCGTCGGCCTTCGACAGCAGCTCGCTCACCTCGTGGAGCCCGCCGGCGGTGAACACGATCCCGATGGAGGCGCTCAGCGATGCCACGTGGCCGCCGACCCGTACCGGTTCGCGGATCGCGCTGAGCAGCCGGACCGCGAGCTGCTCGGCGGCGCGGTCGTCGTCGAGGCCCGGGCACCACACCGCGAACTCGTCGCCGCCCAGGCGGGCCAGGAGGTCGTCGGGGCGGCAGCTCCGCCGCAGCCGTCGCGCCATCTCGACGAGGACCTGGTCGCCCACGTGGTGCCCGAAACCGTCGTTCACCGCCTTGAACCCGTCCAGGTCGAGCAGGAACAGGGCATGCGAGCCGGTGCCGCTCCGCAGCGCCAGCGAGGCCCGCTCGGAGAACGTGGTGCGGTTGGCGAGCTGGGTCAGGTCGTCGTGGGTGGCCCGCCGGAGCAGCTCGATCGTCGAGACCTGGACCTCCGGGGCCAGGTGCACCACCACCGAGGCGTGGTGGTCGACCAGGTTCCCGACCGCGATCTCGCCGGCGACGGTGAGCCCCTCCCGGTCGCCGACCAGCACCGACCGCCGCACCGGCTGGTTGCCGATCAGGTCGGCCAGGGTCTGGCCCCCGAGCGGCTGGTCCTCCAGCGTGAACAGGTCGTCGAGCCGGCATCCGACCGGTGACGGCGAGAAGGCGACGTGGGCGGCCGGGTTGGCGAAGACGACCACGCCGCGCTGGTCGACCAGCAGCAGCGGGTCGGGGGCGCCGTGGACCACCCGACCGACGTGGCGAACCGCTCGGGCACCGGGTCGGGGGTCGCCCGTCGGGTCGTGTCCGGGTGCTGGTCGGCCATCGTCCGACTCGGCGTTCATGCGATGAGCTACTCCTCCGCCAGCACCCTACGTGGTTATTCTACAACGGAGAGTGAGTGCAGGTCACGCGGGATGGCTCGGACGACCTACCCGACCGCGGCGCGTACCGCCTCCCACACCCGCTCGGGGGTGCAGGGCATGTCGATGTGGCGCACGCCGAGGTGGGAGACGGCGTCGACCACGGCGTTCTGCACGGCCGGGGTGGAGCCGATGGTGGCCGACTCGCCGATCCCCTTGGCGCCGAGAGGGTTGTTGGGCGTGGGGGTCTGCATCTCGACCCGCTCGAACATGGGCAGCTCGGCCGCGCTGACCGCGGTGTAGTCGGCCAGGTTGGCGGTCAGGAGGTTGCCGTCGCCGTCGTGGCTCACCTGCTCGAAGAGCGCCTGGGCGATGCCCTGGGCCAGGCCGCCGTGCACCTGGCCCTCGGCCAGCAGCGGGTTGATGATCGACCCGCAGTCGTCCACCGCCACCAGGCGGACCAAGGTGGTGGCACCGGTGTCGAGGTCGACCTCGACCACGGCGCAGTGGGCTCCGAACGGGAAGCTCGGCGCCGCCTGGGTGAACTGGCTGAGCCCGCTGAGAGGCTCGTCGGTCGCGTCGGCGATCTCGGTCCACCCGACCGACCGGGCCGGGGTCCCGACCACGTGGAAGCGCCCGGTGGAGGCGTCGAGCGTGACGTCGGCCTCCGCGGCTTCGAGCAGCCGAGCGGCGATGGCTTCGGCGCGGTCGGCGAGCCGGCCGGCGGCGTCGTGCATGGCCGACCCGGCGATCTGGACCGAGCGCGAACCGCCGGTGACGTTGTCGGTCGGGATGAGGTCGGTGTCGCCGTGCACGACCTCGATCCTGTCGATGGGGATGCCCAGGCGATCGCTGATGATCATCGCCCAGGTGGTGTCGTGGCCCTGCCCGTAGGGCGTCGAGCCGGTGCGGGCCACCAGCGAGCCGTCGGAGCGCAGCTCGATCTCGCCGAACTCGTTGCTCCCCTCGGGGCCACCGATGGCGGTGATCTCGACGTACGTGGCCAGCCCGATGCCGAGGACGCGGCGGTCGCCCCGCTGGCGACGCTCGGCCTGCTCGGCGCGGAGGTCGTCGTAGCCGGCTGCCTCGAGGACCCGCTCGAGCGCGCCGGGGTAGTCGCCGACGTCGTACACCGTGCCGACCGCGGTGTGGTAGGGCTCGGAGAACGGCGCCACGAGGTTGCGGCGGCGGACCTCGGCCGGATCGATGCCGACCTCGGCGGCGAACAGGTCGACGGCGCGCTCGATGGCGGCGGCGGCCTCGGGCCGGCCCGCCCCGCGGAAGGCGCCCATCGGGGTGGTGTTGGTGGCCAGGCTGGTGGAGGAGAACTCGACGTTGTCGAGGTCGTAGGTGCCGGTCAGCATGAAGAAGCCGAGGCCCGGCAGGGCCGCGCCGATGGACGGGTAGGCGCCGGCGTCCTGGCGGACGGCGATCCGCCATGCGGTGATGTCACCGTCGCGGGTGCCGCCGATCTGGATGTTCTGCTCCTGCCCCCGGCCATGGAGCATGGCCATGAGGTTCTCGGTCCGGGTCTCGGCCCAACGCACCGGCCGCCCGACCCGGCGGGCCAGATCGGGTATCAGGAGCTCCTCGGGGTGGGGGAACCCCTTGGCTCCGAACCCGCCGCCGACGTCGGGGGTCACGACGCGGACCAGATCGTGGTCGATGCCGTACACCTCGGTGATGTGGGACTTGACCACGCCCGCCCCCTGGGAGCTGGCGTAGTGGAGGAGGCGGTCGCCGTCCCAGCGAGAGGCGGCGGCCCTGGCCTCGATCGGCGCCGCCGCCACGCGCTGGTTGACGATGCGCTGGGTGACCACGACGTCACAGCCCGAGAAGTCGGCGGTCCCGGGCGCGGTCGGAAAGCTGGAGACCACGTTGGTGCCGACCTCGTCGAACAAGAGGACCTCGTCGGATGCGGCCTGGTCGAGGGTGATCACCGGTGGGAGCGGGTCGTACTCGACCACTACCTGCTCGGCGGCGTCGGTCGCCTGGTGGAGGTGGTCGGCGACCACGACTGCCACCGGCTCGCCCACGAAGCGGACCCGCCCCACGGCCAGGAGAGGCCGCCCGGCCTCGGCCGGGCAACCGCCGACCGGGTTCGGCACGGTGCCGAGGTCGAGGTCGGAGCCGACGACGACCGCGAGCACGCCGGGCGAGGCGAGCGCGTCGGCAGGGTCGATCGACTCGATCAGGCCGTGGGCGATGGGGGAGCGGACGAACACGGCCACCGCAGCGCCGTCGAGGCGGAGGTCGTCGACGTAGGTGCCGCCGGCGGTGAGCATCGCCTGGTCCTCGATGCGTCGAACTCGGTTGCCGAGCAGGCTCATGGGGTGTCTCCTGGGAGGGCCGGACAGGCGAGAACCTAGTGCCGGTCCGGTTCGGGGAGGCAACGCAGGGCGATGCTGAGCCGGGGCTCGGCGTGCGCGACCTTCGGCACGCAGTGCTGCCA
>JBFJYB010000242.1:0-4552 GCA_041622835.1 Acidimicrobiales bacterium
GAGCACCGGCCACCGGGCGGCGCGTCGTCGATCAGCACCCCGCCCCAGCCGATGAGCCGCCAGTCGACCGCGGCGTCGGGGTCGTCGAACAGCGGCTGCCACTTCGGCTCGACCGCCAGGTAGGGCTGGCGCTTGTAGTCGAGGTAGCCGGGCGGAGCCGGGAGGTCCCAGGTGATGAGCTGGTTGGTCACCGACGTCCACGGCCGGTCGCGGTCGAAGGTGACGCCGGTGAGCTGCTCGGCGGCATCGACGGCGGCGTCGCCGATCGGGCCTCCCTGGAAGAAGCGCAGCAGGTCCGACAGGATCCACGTCACCCGGATGTCGCCGGTCTCGCCGATGGCGGCGACGTCGCCCGGCGTCGGTCCGGCGAGCAGCACGTCGAACACCTCGTCGAGGGCCGCGATCGTCGCCGGATCCATCGGGTCGTCGGGGTCGGCGTCGGCACCGGGACCCGGGCTGGGGTTGGTTTCCGCCGGCTCGGTGGCCGAGGTCTCGTCGGAGGTCGCGTCCGGGGCCGAGCCCGAGGTCGAGTCCGCGGCCGGGGCGGCCGGCTCGCTGCTGCACGCCACCGCCAGCAGCGATGCGACGGCCAGCGCCCCGACCAGCAGGAACCGCGAGGAGGGTCGGGTCGCTTCGCTACGGTGGCCGCCCATGAGTGCGGACAGCAGTGAGCTCACGCTGGTGGTCATGGCCGCCGGCATCGGCAGCCGCTTCGGAGGATCCAAGCAGCTGGCGCAGGTCGGCCCGCACGGCGAAGCATTTCTCGACTATGCCATCGCCGACGCGCGTAGCGCGGGCGCGGGCGACGTCGTCCTCATCGTGAGGTCCGACATCGAGGACGACATCGCCCGCCATGTGGCCGTGCGTCACGACGGAACGCCCATCCGCTACGTCCGACAGGACGAGCTCGGGCCGCCCCGGGCCAAGCCGTGGGGGACCGCCCACGCGGTCCTGGCGGCGGTGCCGCTGATCGACGGGCCGTTCATGGTCGTCAACGCCGACGACTACTACGGCGAGAGCTCGTACCGGCAGCTCGCCCGAGCCACGATCTCGCTGGCCGACGACGAGGCCGTGCTCGTCGCCTTCGAGCTGGGCCGCACCCTTCCCGAGCACGGCACGGTCAGCCGGGGCGTGTGCGCGGTCGACGGCGACGAGCTGGTCGAGCTGGTCGAGACCCACGAGATCGGCCGAGGTGAGCACGGCATCACGGTGGCCGGCCAGCCCAGCGAGCTCACCGCCGAGACGCCGGTGTCGATGAACATGTGGGGGTTCCCGGCCGCGTTCTGCGCCCACCTCGCGCCGAGGTTCGAGCAGTTCCTGGCCGCGCACCGCGACGACGCCTCGGCCGAGTTCCTGCTCCCGTCGCTGGTGGCCGAGCTGCGTTCCGAGGGGCGCCTGCGCGTCGGCGTCGAGCGCACCGGCGAGGACTGGGTCGGCGTCACCAACCCCGCCGACCTCGAGGTCGCCCGGGCCCTCCTCGCCGACACGCGAGGGAGCTAAGCTCCGGCCCTCCACCATCTGGTCTCGAGAACGGGGAACCCATGACGCTCGACCCGGCAGCGCTCGACCCGGCCGCCCAAGGGCTGCTCGACCTGCTCGAGGCGCTCGAGCTGCCCGCCATCGAGACCATGACCCCCGAGGAGTGCCGCCTCGCCTTCGACGCCCTCCGCGACCCGGACGCGCCGCTGGCCGAGGTGGGCTCGGCCACCGAGCGCGAGATCGCCGGCGTGCCGGTGCGCCTCTACGAGCCCCACGGCGAGGGCCCGTTCCCGGTCCTGGTGTGGATCCACGGCGGCGGCTGGGTCATCGGCAGCGCCGAGGACTCCGACCCGACGGCGCGGGAGCTGTGCAGCCGCAGCGCCTCGATCGTGGTCAGCGTCGACTACCGGCTGGCGCCCGAGCACCAGTTCCCCGCGGCAGTCGAGGACGTGCTGGCGGTGTCGCGCTGGGTCGGCGAGCACGCAGCCGAGCTCGGCGGCGACCCCGGCCGGCTCGCGGTCGGGGGCGACTCGGCCGGCGGCAACCTCGCCGCGGTCGCGACCCAGCAGCTCCCCGGCCTGTTCGGGTTCCAGGTCCTCGTGTACCCCGCCGTCGACCTGACGATGAGCTTCCCCTCGATCGACGAGAACGCCGAGGGGTACCTGCTCACCAAGGCGTCGATGGAGTGGTTCCGCCACCACTACCTCGGCGGGCTCGACGTCGACCTGAAGGACCCGCGGATCTCGCCGCTGTACGCCACCGACCCGGTCCTCGCCACCTGCCCGCCGGCGCTGGTCGTCACCTGCGGTTACGACCCCTTGCGCGACGAGGGGCGGGCCTACGCCGACAAGCTGGAGGCCAACGGGGTGGCGGTCGAACGGCTGTCGTTCGACGACCAGATCCACGCCTTCTACACGATGCACCTCGCCATCCCGGCCGCCTACGGCGCGTTGGACGCCACCGCCCGAGCACTGACGGGGGCGTGGGGGCCGTAACCTTGTCCGGATGCGGCTGGTTTCGTTTCGGCGAGGGGACTCCGCGTCCTTCGGCGCGGTCATCGACGGCGGGGTCGTCGACCTCGGTGCCCGGCTCCGCCAACCGAGCCTGACCGAGGCGTTCCGTCGCATCGGGCCCGAAGGCCTCCGCGGCCCCGCCTTCGGCGCCACCCCCGACCTCGCGCTCGACGAGGTCGAGCTCGAGGCCGTGCTCCCCGACGCGCCCCGCATCTTCTGCATCGGCATCAACTACGTGGCCCATCGCGAGGAGACGGGCCGCACCGCGGCCGACCACCCGACCGTCTTCGTCCGCTTCGCGGAATCGGTCGTCGGGCACGGCCAGGCCATGATCAAGCCGCCCGAGAGCGAGCAGTTCGACTTCGAGGGCGAGCTGGCGGTGGTGATCGGGCACGGCGGTCGCCGCATCCCCGTCGGCGCCGCACTGGGCCACGTGGCCGGCTACAGCTGCTTCAACGACGGCAGCGTCCGCGACTACCAGAACCACACCAGCCAGTTCACGCCGGGAAAGAACTTCGACCGCAGCGGCGCCTTCGGTCCGTGGCTGATCACCGCCGACGAGGTGCCCGACCCGCAGCGGCTCTCGCTGGAGACCAGGTTGAACGGCGAGGTGGTCCAGTCGGCCACGACCGACCTCATGATCTTCTCCGTCGCCGAGGTGATCGCCTACATCTCGACGTTCACCCGCCTCGCCCCGGGTGACGTGATCGCCACCGGCACACCGGGCGGGGTCGGCTCGAGGCGCGAGCCGCCGCTGTTCATGGCGGTCGGCGACAAGGTCGAGGTCGAGATCGAGGGGGTCGGCCTGCTGTCGAACCCCATCGGCGACGAGGCGTGAGCCCCGGCGAGGCCCCCCGCCACGACCTGAGCCCGGCCGAGCAGCTCGACCGGCTGTGGTCGACCGAGCAGATCCGCCAGCTCGTCGCCCGCTACGCCCACCACCTCGACCGTCGCGACCTCGACCGCCTCGGCGCCCTCTTCGCCGGCGACGTGCGGCCGATGTTCGAGCGGGCGTTGCGCGAGGTCCAGGTCACGATCCTCAACGTCGGCACCCACGTCATCGACTTCGTCGACGCCGACCAGGCCACCGGGAGCGTCTACTGCAAGGCCGAGATCCAGGACGGCAAGCGCTGGATCCACCAGGCGATCCGCTACGACGACACCTACGTGCGCCGCGACGGCGCGTGGTACTTCCTGCGGCGTGACCACCAGCTCTTCTACGGCGCCGACGTCGGGACCAGCCCCCTCGGGCTGCCGCCGGCCAACTGGCCCGAGAGCCACACCGGACAGGGCACGCTCCCCTACGACCAGCCGAGCTGGCAGCAGTTCTGGGGCGCCAGCTCCTGACCGGGCCGTTCCCGGCGACGACCGAGCGACGCCGGCACCTCGTAGGCTGAGCGTCGACCAGGAGGGTTCTCGATGGGACTGTTCGGACGCGACAAGACGGCCATGCCCGATCCAGACGACGCGCTGCCGGGGCGGGACGAGCAGATGCCGGTGCCGGCCGCGCACTTCGTCAACGGGAACCCGCTGGAACCCCCCTACGCCGACGGGATGCAGGTCGCCGTGTTCGGGATGGGCTGCTTCTGGGGGGCCGAGCGCACGTTCTGGGAGGCGCCGGGTGTCCACACGACTGCGGTGGGCTACGCCGGCGGGCTGACGCCCAACCCCACCTACCACGAGGTCTGCTCGGGCCGCACCGGCCACAACGAGGTCGTGCTGGTGGTCTTCGACCCCGAGGTGACGTCGTACGAGGCCATGCTGAAGCTCTTCTGGGAGAACCACGACCCCACCCAGGGCATGCGCCAGGGCAATGACGTCGGCACCCAGTACCGCTCCGGGGTCTACTGCTACGGCGACGAGCAGCTCGCGCTGGCCCGGGAGAGCCTGCGCCGGTACCAGGGCGTGCTCGCGGCTGCCGGCGGTGGGCGCATCACGACCGAGATTCTCCCGGCGCCGGAGTTCTACTTCGCCGAGGACTACCACCAGCAATACCTGGCCAAGAACCCCGGCGGGTACTGCGGCCTGGGCGGAACCGGGGTGGCGTTCCCGGCGCTCGC
>JBFJYB010000243.1:0-4502 GCA_041622835.1 Acidimicrobiales bacterium
CTTCCAGTGGGCTCGGGCCGCGGCCCGCCGCACCACCGGCGAGCCGATCGCGGCCTGGGCGAGCGCTTCGACGATGTCGGCATGGCGGGAGACCCCTTCGGCCACGGCCTGCGATGCCGCGACCTGGGCGAGCCCGTCCGCGTGGCTCAGGTCGACGGTCTGGAGCACACCGTGGACGGCTCGACCGATGGCGGTGCCGTAGCGCCCCTTGTTCCACGGTGGCAGCTCGAGATCACGCGGCTCCTTCTCGATGCCGGGGATCGACTCGGCCGCAACCCTGGCAACCGCGGTCGCCGAGGCGACCCGTGGGCGGCGCCCCTCGTCGAGCAGGCGCTCGAGCTCGTCCGCCCACCCGGCGCGGTCGGGAAGCTCGGCGCCAGGACCGGACCGAGGCAGCGGGACCTCGCCGGGCACCGGCTCGAGGCGGGCGCCGACCGCCACGTCGGATGCGGCCCGCCAGACCAGTTCGGCGGCGGTGAGCCGAGCGGTCGCCTTGGAACCGGTGTCGCGCTCGAGCCGGTTGCACGACACCACGAGGTGGTCCCGGGCCCGGGTACACGCGACGTACAGGAGCCGCAGCTTCTCGTGGGCGTCCATCTGCTCGTCGATGGGAGCGAAGCGCTCGAACTCGTCGGTGACGAGGTTGGCGTGCACACGGATCCCGTAGCCCTCCTCGCCCGGCGGGAACACGACCTGCACGCCCCGGCGCCGCCCCCCGGGACGGGTGGTCATGCCGCTCACGATGGCGATCGGGAACTGGAGCCCCTTCGAAGCGTGGACGGTCATGATGCGCACCGAGTCGTCGTCGGACTCGGGGAGGACGGTCTCGGTGACCCGGGCGCCCTCGGCGGTCTGGAGCCGCACCCACGACAGGAAGTCGCGCAGCGAGCCGCCGGTGGCCTCGCCATAGGCCCGGGCCTGGTCGGTCACGAACCGGAGCCGCCGCCACAGGTCGCGAGGGCGGCCCAGCGCAAAGGCCAGCTCCATCAGGCGGCGCTCGCGCACGACCCGATCGACGATCGCGCTCGGCGTCAGCCAGTGCCTCACCTCGTGCACGTCGGCCAGCCACCTCATGCCGGCGGCGACCGGGTGGTCGGCCGGGAGCGACTCGGGCCGCTCCACCTGGTGGTTCCACGATCCGTGGTGGTCGACCCGATAGGTGTAGAGGTCGTCGTCGCCGCAACCGAACGCCGCCGACCGCAACGCGGTCACCAGCGAGAGCTCGTCGGTGGGATCGTCGACGGCCCGCAGCACCGCCAACAGGTCGCGTACCTCGCGAGTGCCGTAGACCAGCGAGCTGGTCTCGGCCCGATAGGGAATGCCCTCCCGCTCGAGAGCTCGCTCGAGCTGGGGCAACGAGGTGCGGGCCGGCAACAGGATGCAGATGTCGCCCAGCCGGGCCGGTCGCGACCCGCCGCTCCCGTCGTCGACCGACCAGCCGTCGATCACGGCCGCTCGAATCGCGGCCACGACCGAGGCCGCCTCGGCGTCGCGGAGCGGGCCGGCGGCGAGCCCGTCGTGGGGCAGCTCACCGACGATGGCGACGCCCGGCCCCCGCTCGGGCGCCGGCCGGGTCGCAGCCAGGGGCTCGTAGCCGGGCTGCGAGTCGGGCTCGGGCTGGATCAGCTGCCCGAAGACCCCGTTCACCCAGTCGACGATCGGTCGGGTCGACCGGAAGTTGTCCGACAGCTGGATGGGTGGCCCGAACCGCCGGGCCGCGGCCAGGAACAGCCGGATGTCGGCCCGGCGGAACCGGTAGATCGACTGCTTGGGGTCGCCGACGAAGAAGAGCCGGCCCGGCTCGGTGTCGACCGCCGCCCACTCGTCGTCGACCGAGACCGACGAGGGCGCGGCGAGCAGCACCGCCAGCTCGATCTGGATCGGGTCGGTGTCCTGGAACTCGTCGAGCAGCAGCCGCTGGTAACGGGCCCGGGCCGCGGCCCTCACGTCGGCGCCGACGTCGGGATCGCGCAGCACGCGGCGCGCCAGCACGAGCAGGTCGTGGAACTCGAGCCGGCCGCTCTCGCGTCGACGGCGGGCCTCGTCGAGGGTGAAACGAGCGACCTCGGCCGCCAAGCGACGAACCGCGGCCTGCCCGACCTGGGCGCACAGCTCGGCCCGGAGGTCGTTGAGCGCCGCGATCTCGTCTCGCACCCGGTCGATCGGGCACTCGGGGTCGGGCCATCCGCGCCTGGCGCCGCGATTGCCCTTGAGCGGATAGGTCGACCACAGGATCCGGAGCCGGTCGATCTCGTCGTCGGTCACCTCGAGCTCGTCGGCCACCTCGCGAAGCTGGTCGAGCCGAACGAGCAGCTTGTTCTCGGTGTCGGTGCAGTAGCGAGCCAGGTCGACCACGTCACGGATCCCGGCGACCAGCGGGGCGACGTCGATCACGGGTGGATCGTCCGCGTCGAGGCTCACCCGCTCCTCGACCAGGTCCCAGTTGTCACCGAAGCTGGTGGCCACGTCCCGAAGCTGGTCGATCCCGAGCCCCACCGTGTCGGCCAACAGGAAGGGGCGGGCCAGCTCGTCGGAGTCGAGCAACCGGTCGACGAAGTCGACCCAGCGGTCGTCGAACTCGATCTGGCTCGAGATCTCGTCGAGCACCTCGATCCTCGGGGGCAGACCGGCCTCGATCGGATGCTCCGACAGCAGCCGCTGGGCGAAGGCGTGGAGGGTCGAGATGGCGGCGCCGTCGAGCTCGCCCAACCCGTCGTGGCACCGTTCCCGCTCGCGGTCGGGTCGGGAGGGATCGGCTGCACGGGACTCGAGCTCGCGGCGGATTCGATCGCGCAGCTCGGCTGCCGCCTTCTCGGTGAAGGTGATGGCCGCGACGGAGCGCAACGGCACGCCAGACGAGACGAGGGCCAACACCCGCTCGACCAGCGAGCGGGTCTTGCCCGACCCGGCACCGGCCTCGACGAACAGCGTCTGGTCGAGCCGCTCGCCGATGGCACGGCGGGCCGCCATGTCGGACGGCGCCGGAGCGGAGCGGGCCGCCACGTCAGCCATGACCGGCTCCGGCTGCCGCCGCGATCTCGGGCTCGGCCAGCGCCAGGTAGCCGGCCAGCTCCGGGGCGTGTCGCTTGCGCTCCCACTCGAGGCGCCGGTCGCGGGTGCCCAGCCCGTCGGGGTCGCAGTAGGCGCAGTCGACCCAGCCCCGCCACGAGGTCTCCTCGGCCGGCCGGGCACAGAACACGCCTCGCTCGATGCCGTCGACGATCACGGCCAGCACATCCTCGATCCGCGCCTGCACAGCCCGGTCGACGTGATAGCCGACCCACGCGAACCGGCTGCGCTCGCTGACGAACCAGTAGGCCGCCAGGGTGGGACCCGACGGGGACCCGAACGCCTCGGCGGCCGCGGCGGCGTACACGGGGAGCTGGAGCCGCGTGCCGCTGGCGTCGGGGTCGTCGGCGCTGAGCTTGGCGTAGGCCCTCGCGCTGCCGGTCTTGTAGTCGATCACGACCAGCGACCCGTCGTCGGCCCGATCGACCCGGTCGGCGCTGCCGCGGAACCGCAGCGCCCGGCCGTCGGCCAGGGCGAGCGCGACCGGTGGCTGCGCGGCGTCGGGTAGGCCGAAGCCGAGCTCGCTCTGGAGGGGGCGGGTGCGCAGCTCGCGCCGAAGCTCGTCGTCGTGCACCAGGAAGAGCTGGAGGTCGCGCAGGATCTGGCGGCGATCGCGGCGCCAGAACAGCGCCCGGCCGACGAGCCCCCGCTGCTCGTAGTGGCGGCACTCCTCGAGGGCCAGGTCGCGGAGCAGCGCATGGTCGGCCGGGGTCCACCGGTCGCCGGGGCCGGGACGCTCGGAGGCGGGCCGGCCGAGCACCGACCGCACGAAGGCGTCGAGCGTGTGATGGACGATGTTGCCCCGATCGAGAGGGCTGATCCGTAGCTGGGCGTCGGGAAGCTCGACCGGTTCGACCCGCAGCACGTGGCGGAACAGGTAGTGGTGAGGACAGGCCGCCCAGGTCTCGAGCCGGGTGGGCGACACGACCTGGTCGGGGTCGGCCGGGCTCGGCAGCGGCAGGTGGGCGAGGTTGCCGTCGAACCGCGTGAACCGGGGGCTCCGCCGGGCCCGGACCAGCTCGAGCCCTCGCTCGAAGACCGGGTCGCGGTCGGCCAGCTCGTGATCGTCGAGCCGTCGGCCTGCCCGGTCGTGGTCGAACACGCTGCGGAGGTCGTACTCGTGGGCCGATGCGGGGAACTCGAGCCGGCTGAGCGCCGCCACGAACGACGCCTCGTCGGACAGCCAGCCGTGGTCGAGCTCGGCCAGCTCGTCGGCGTAGACGCGCCGCCCGACCCTGGCCTCGACGGTGTCGAGCAGCCATCGGGAGGGCACGCGCTCGAGGCTCTGGCGCAGGTCGCCGCGGGGGTAGAAGAGCACGGTCTGGTCGGAGGCGGCCGCCAGCGCCGCGAGGTAGTGGCGATGATCGTCGTGAACCCGCTCGGACCGCAGCGGCATCTCGCCTCCGGCCGCGCTCCGCTCGCGATCGGGCAGC
>JBFJYB010000244.1:0-4457 GCA_041622835.1 Acidimicrobiales bacterium
CGGCCTGTTCACCTCGACCCCGTCGCTGCGGGCGGTGCTGGCCGGGTCCGGCGACGCCGAGGCGCTCGAGGCTGGGCTCGACGGGGCGGTCGACGAGATCCCGCGGCTGCTGGCCATGACCGTCGTCGACACCGACGATCGAATCGTCGCCACGACCGATCCCACCGGCGCGACCAAGCTCCTGGAGAGCGGCATCGGTCCGGACGACGGGGGTGAGATCCTCGGTGTCGTCACCACCGACCGACGCGGCGATCCGATCGCGCTCAGCTCGTTCCCGGTGGTGGTCGACGGGGTAACCATCGGCGCCGTCGTCATCGAGACCGACGCCACCGCTATCGGTGACCTGGCGACCAACTACGAGGGCCTCAGCGCGACCGGGGAGACCAACGTCGCGCAGTTCGGCATCGGCGGCGAGCCCGAGTTCATCGCGCCCCTGAGGTTCGACGGCGACCGGGCGACGCCGACCGCGCTGCCGGCTGCGCCGGCCACGGACCCGGTCGTCGCTGCGCTGGCCGGCGCCGCGGGCCGGCTCGGAGACGTCGTCGACTACCGGGGCGAGACCGTGCTGGCCGTCACCCGGTCGGTGGACGGGCCGGGCTGGGGGGTGGTCGTGAAGATCGACCGGGCCGAGGCCCTGGCCGGCACGGAGTCGTTCCGTGACGCGCTGGCCGGAGCCTGGGCGCTGGGATCGGTGATGGTGCTGCTACTGGGCTATCTGTTCGCCCGCTGGGTCAGTCGCCCGGTCCACCGGCTCACCGCTGCGGCCGAGGCCGTCGCCGCCGGCGATCTCGAGATCCGGGCCGAGAGCGACCGGGCCGACGAGCTCGGGGCGCTGGCCGCTGCGGTCAACACCATGACCGACTCGCTCGTCAACGCCGCGGTGGAGGAGGCGTCGCGTACCGGTGAGCTGGAGACGCTCAACCGCCAGCTCAGCGAGAGCGAGGCGCGGGTGCGGGCCATCTTCGAGTCGGCCGCCGAGGGCATCGTGCACTGCGACGAGCGCGGCACCATCCTCGAGTTCAACCAGGCCGCAGAGGAGATCTTCCAGCGACCGGCCCACGAGGCCCTCGGCCTGCCGATCGCCTCGGTCCTCGGCGTCGTCTCGAACAGCGACGGCGGGAGGACGATCTTCGACCCGACGGCCGCCCTGTTCGACCAGGCCGGGCACCCCGGCGGCGACGCAGCCGAGATGGTGGCGCGTCGCGCCCAGGGCGCGGCCCTCCCGGTGGAGGTGTCGGTCAGCCGGGTGGAGATGGGCGACACCGTCTCGTACACGGCGCTGATCCGCGACATCTCGGAGCGGGCCGCCTACGAGCGGCGCCTGGCCGAGATGGCGACCCAGGACGGTCTCACCGGCCTGCCCAACCGCGAGCTGCTCACCTCGAAGCTCGAGATCGCCCTCGTCGCCTGCGAGGAGCGGGTCGCCGGGGTCTCGGTGCTGTTCATCGACCTCGACCGGTTCAAGCTGGTGAACGACGCGTGGGGGCACGCCGCGGGCGACTCGCTGCTCCGTCTGGTCTCCCGGCGGCTCCACCACGTCCTGCGCGCCGGCGACACCATCGCCCGGGTCGGCGGTGACGAGTTCGTGGTGCTGGCCGCCAACATCCCCGACGCGTCCACCGCGATCGGGCTGGGAGAGCGTCTGCTCGGCTCGCTGCAGGAGCCCTTCGAGCTGGGGGGCAGCACAACCTACGTGACCGCCAGCATCGGGATCGCCACCACGTTCAGCTCCGACACCACCGCCGACGATCTGATCAGCCAGGCCGACGTGGCCATGTACCGGGCCAAGCAGGCGGGGCGCAGCCGGCTCGAGGTGTTCGACAGCCACATGCGATCGCGGGTCCAGGCCCGCCACGAGCTCGACACCGAGCTGCGCAAGGCGATCGACGCCGGTGAGCTCGATGTGCACTACCAGCCGATCATGCGCCTCGACGACGGTGGCTTCAGCGGGGTGGAGGCCCTGGTGCGATGGACGCACTCCGACATGGGCGTCGTGTCGCCCGGCGAGTTCGTCCCCGCCGCCGAGGAGAGCGGCCTGATCGTGCCGATGGGGCGCTTCGTGCTCGACCGCGTCTGCCGGCAGCTTGCCGAGTGGCAGCACCGGTATCCCGCCACCGACTTCCAGATCTCGGTGAACCTGTCGGCCCGGGAGGTGATGCAGACCGATTGCGTCGAGGTCGTCCACGCCGCCCTGCTACGGCACGCGGCCGATCCGAGGGGGCTGACCGTCGAGGTCACCGAGAGCGTCCTCGTCACCGACGCCACCACTGCCATCGAGAACCTGCGTCGGCTGCGCGGCCTCGGTGTCAAGATCGCCCTCGACGACTTCGGTACCGGCTACTCGTCGTTGACCTACCTGCGGGACATGCCGGTCGACATCGTGAAGATCGACCGGGAGTTCATCGCCGAGCTCGAGTACGACCGCGGCGAGAGCACCGTGGTCGCACTGGTGCTCGGACTGGGCGAGAGCATGGGTCACGCCGTCGTCGGCGAGGGCATCGAGACCCAGGAGCAGCACGACGAGTTCGTGCGGCTGGGCGGACGGCTCGCCCAGGGCTTCCTCTACGCCCGGCCGCAGCCGGCCGAGAGGGTCGAGGCCCTGCTGTGGCCGGCCGAGGTGATCGATCTGGAGACGCTCGACGAGACGAGGTCGTAGCTACCCCGTCGGCGCGGCGATCCGGCGCAGCGGGGGCAGGGTGCGAGGCGGCTGCTTGCGGGGCGGCAGCCGGTCGATCAGGTCGCGGGTCGCGTCGGCGATGAGCCGAACGGCGTCCTCGAATGGGTCCTCGGTGGCGCTGGACACCTTCTGGACCCCGCTGACCTTGCGGACGTACTGGCGGGCGGCCGCCTCGATCTCCTCGTCGGTGGCCACCGGCTCGAGCCCGCGCAGGGTGGTGATGTTTCGGCACATGCCGCCGACGGTAGTGCGCCGGTGCGGTCCGCGGGCCTTCGAGGCGCTCGGTGCGGTGACCCGTGCGCGATGCTCCTGGAATGACCGACACCGTCGCTCCGCCGCCCACCGCCCGGTCGGTCATCAGCAGCTACTACGCGCTGGCCGGGCTGTACACGCTGGCGGCGTCGGTGATCTGGGGCGTCAACACGCTCTTCCTGCTCGACGCCGGGCTGAGCTTCTTCGAGGTGTTCCTCGCCAACGCCGCCTATTCGGTCGGCACGGTCCTGTTCGAGATCCCCACGGGTGTCGTCGCCGACACGCTCGGTCGCCGGGCCTCGTTCCTGTTCAGCGTGATCGTGCTGGCCGCGACGACGCTGCTCTACGTCGCGCTGGCCGAGACCGGCGCGGGGGTGGCGGTGTTCGCCGTCGTGTCGGTGTTCATGGGCCTCGGGTTCACCTTCTACTCGGGGGCGGTCGAGGCGTGGCTGGTCGACGCACTGGCCGAGACCGACTACGAGGGCCAGCTCGACCCGGTGTTCGCCCGGGGCCAACAGGTCGTCGGCGGCGCCATGCTCATCGGCACGGTGGCTGGCGGCCTGCTCGGTCAGTGGAGCCTGTCGGTGCCCTTCGTCGTGCGCTCGCTGTTGCTGGCGATCCTGTTCGTGCTGGCCTACGGGCGCATGCGCGACATCGGGTTCTCGCCGCGTGCCATGACCATGGGCGAGCTCCCGGCGGAGATGGCGGCCAACGCCAGAGCCGGCGTGGCCTTCGGATGGAGGCAGCGGCCACTCCGCCTGCTCATGGTGGCGTCGATGGTGCAGATGGGCTTCCTCGGCTGGGCGTTCTACGCCTGGCAGCCCTACCTGCTGGACCTGCTCGACCGGGACGCGATCTGGGTCGCCGGCCTGGTCTCGGCCGGGATCTCGCTGTCGGCCATCGCCGGCAACCAGGTGGTCGAGTGGGCCAGCGAGCGGTGTGGCCGACGTACGACGCTGATGCTGTGGGCGGCCGGGCTCCAGACGAGCGCGGCGGTCGTGGTCGGGCTGGCGACCAGCTTCTGGGTGGCGCTGCCGGCCCTGCTGCTCATGACCAGTGCGCTCGGGCTGAACGGGCCGGTCCGCCAGGCCTACGTGCACTCGGTCGTCCCGAGCTCCCAGCGCGCCACCGTCGTGTCGTTCGACTCGATGATCTCGGGCGCCGGCGGCGTGGGCGGCCAGGTCGGGCTGGGCGCGCTGGGCGAGTCGCGATCGGTGTCGGCCGGCTACGTGGTGGGTGGGGCGGTCACCGTGGTCGCCCTGCCGGTGCTGTGGGCCGTTCGTCGGCTGGGCGGCGAGGCCGACCGGATCGTCGGGGCGGCCGGCGGCATCGACGGGAGCTGCGCCGCCCCGGGCCTGCCCGCCATCGCGACGGTCCAGGGCCAACACGCCCAGACCGTCTAGCCGTCGGTGCCGTCGGTGCTGGCGGTGCTGGCGGTGCCGACGTCCGTGTCGTAGGTCGGGATCTCGGTGCGACCCTCGAGGTCGGCGATCATGAGCTCGATCGTCCAGCGGACGAAGCGGGCGGC
>JBFJYB010000245.1:0-4454 GCA_041622835.1 Acidimicrobiales bacterium
CATGTCCTCGCTCACCAGGTTGGTCCAGTTGATGAGCCCCCCGCTCGAGTGGAAGAACACGTACTGGCCGTCGGGGTCGACCGACGAGAACTGGGCCCAGAAGATGACCTGGAACGAGTCGCCCACGACGACCGGCACCTCGGTGCCCGCCTGGATCGTGTCGATGGTCACGTCGATCCCGGCGTCCTCCCAGAACGTGGCGACGAACTCCACGAACTCGACCACGCTGGAGATGTTGCTCGCGGTGAAGGTCACCTCGGCCGGCCCGACCTCGGCCTCGTACTCGTCGACGAGGGCGATGGCCGCGTCGAGGTCGAACTGCGGGTAGTCGGTGTCGACCCACCACGGCGAGGTCGGCGCGACGAAGCTCTTGGCCGGGATGGTGAGCCCGGACCGGAACGTGTCGATGAGTAGTTGCTGGTCGGTGGCGTGGGCCATGGCCCGCCGGATGCGGACGTCGTCGGTGGGCGGGGTGGTGGTGTTGAGCAGGAACAGGATCTCGTTGGACGCGCCGTCGTTGATGTAGACGTCGACCTCGTCGCCTTGCTGGAACTCGAGGATGTCGGTGTCGGCCGGCGCGTAGAAGGCGTGGATGTCGCCGGCCTCGAGCGCCTGGCGGCGGGCGGCCTGGTTGGGGATGGCTTTGAACACCACGCTGTCGAGGTAGGGGAGGCCCTCGTCGGCCCGCCAGTAGTTCGGGTTGCGAACCGTGACCGCGCTGTCGCCGGGTGTCCAGCTCTCGAGCATGAACGGGCCGACACCGACGAAGGTGTCGTTCTGGCCGATGGTCTCGGGCGACACCATCCAGCCCGGCTGGCCGACGAACACGTACGGGAACGCCCCCCACGGGGTGTTCATGCGGACCTCGACGGTGAGCGGGTCGACGACGACGACCTCGTCGACGGGGGCGAGGACGAAGCCCACGGTCGGGCTCGCCTTCTGGGCGTCGAGGTTGGCCTTCACCGCCTCGGCGTCGAAGGGCACCCCGTCGTGGAAGGTGATGCCGTCGCGGATCACGATCGTCCAGACGGTCGCGTCCTCGTTCGGGGTCACCGACTCGGCCAGCAGCGGCCGCCAGTCGCCGTTCTCGTCGATGCTGACCAGGCCCTCGGTGAGGGCGCCGATGATGCGGATCGCCCCCTCGCCGAAGGCTGCGGTCGTGCTGAAGCCGGTCCCGTCGGAGATGATGCCGTAGGTCAGCGTGCCGCCGCTCACGGGCGCCGTGTCGTCGGCCGGTTCGTCGGTCGGTTCGTCGCCGGCGGGCTCTTCGTCGGCCGGCTCCGACTCCGTGGGCTCGGGGGTGTCGGTGTCGTCCGGGGTCTGCTCGACCGCCTCGACATCGCCGGTTGCCTCCGGGCCCTCACCGCTGGAACTGCACGCGGCGGCAACCAACCCGAGCACGACCAGCCAGACGGTCAGCCGGCGATGTGACATGGCTCCCCCTCGGTCGGGTAGATCCGACGCGGCGACACTGTAGGTGGTCTGGTTCCTAGTGGCGCAGTCGCGCCAGGCGATCGTCGATCGTCGTGGGCTGGTCGGGTCGGCAGCCGCCGTCGGTCAACACGAGGCCGTCGGCGCACCGGGTCTCGATCGAGCCGCCGCCGAACTGCTCCTCGTAGAGCCGGCGGTAGGTGCCACCGAGCGACACCAGCTCGTCGTGGTCGCCGGACTCGGTGATGCGCCCCCGCTCCACGACGTGGATCACGTCGGCGGCCCGGATGGTCGACAGGCGGTGGGCCACCGCCAGCGTCGTGCGGCCGCTCACCAGCTCGGCCAGCGCGGCCTGGATCTGCCGCTCGCTGGCGCTGTCGAGCGCAGAGGTCGCCTCGTCGAGGACGAGCACCTTCGGGTCGGCCAGCAGGACCCGGGCGATCGCGATCCGCTGGCGCTCGCCTCCCGACAGCCGGAACCCTCGCTCGCCGACGACCGTCTCGTACCCGTCGTCGAACTCGACGATGCGGTCGTGGATCGCCGCCGCTCGCGCCGCCTTCTCGACCTCGAGGTCGGTGGCGTCGGGCCGGGCGTAGGCGATGTTCGCTCGGAGGGTGTCGGCGAACAGGTAGCTCTCCTGGGTGACGAAGCCGATCAGCTCGGCGCGGGAACGGGCCGCGACCGCGTCGAGCTCGGTGTCGTCGAGGAGGATCCGTCCCTCGGTCGGGTCGTAGAGGCGGGCGACCAGGTTCAGGATGGTCGACTTGCCGGCGCCCGAGGGCCCGACGAACGCGACCAGCTCCCCGGGTGAGGCCGTGAACGACACGGCTTCGAGCGCGGCCGGGCCATCCGGCTCACCGCTGTCGTAGCGAAAGCTCACCTGGTCGAAGGTGACCGCTCCGACGGCAGTGTCGGGATCGAGCACGACCGGGTCGGCGGGCTCGGTGACCTCGGGCTCGACGTCGAGGTACTGGAAGATCCGCCGGAACATCGCTCGCGACGACTGGAGCTCGACGGTCGTCTCGAGCAGCCGGGCCACCGGGAAGAACAGGCGGTTCTGGAGGGTGGTGAAGGCGACGATCGTGCCGGCGGTCAGACCCCCGGTGCCGCGGTCGAGCAGCAGCCCGGCGATCAGGTAGATCAGGATCGGTGTCGCCCCCAGGAACGTCTGCACCACCGTGAAGAACGCCTGGCCGATGGCCTGCTGGCGGGTGGCGACGGCAGCCAGGTCGCGGTTGGAGGCGGCGAATCGGTCGGCCTCTCGCTCCTGGCTGCCGAACAGCTTGGCCAGGGTGATGCCGCTGACCGACAGGGTCTCCTGGGTGATGACCGTCATCTCGGCGTTGAGCGCCTGGGCCTGCCCGGTCAGCTGCTCGCGCCGGCGACCGACCGCCCGCGTGGCCAGCACGAACAGCGGGATCGTCCCGAGCGCCACCAGCGTGAGCTGCCACGAGAGCACGATCATGGCGACGACCGCGCTGAGGAAGGCGACCGCGTTCCAGAGGATGTTCGACAGCGAGGTCGTGACCGCCGTCTGCACCCCGCCGACGTCGCTCGAGATCCGTGACTGGAGATCGCCGGTGCGGGCCGAGGAGTAGAACGACAGCGACAGCGTCTGGAGGTGGCGGTAGAGGCGATCGCGGAGATCGCGCAGCACGTCCTGGCCGAGTCGGTTGGTCACGATGGTCTGGGCCACCCCCAGGGCACCGCCGACGACGGTGATGGCGAGCATGAGCACGCTCAGCCACACGAGCAGGGCGATGTCGGGGCCCGGGCTGTCGGCCGGGAACAGCGCTTGGTCGAACACCACGCTGATGAGCAGCGGGTTGACGATCCCGACGGCGGCACTGGCCAGCACCAGGACGATCACCCCGGCCACCCGGACGCGGTGCGGGGCGAACAGGGTCGCGACCCGACGCCAGGTGAACTCGGTCTCGGAGGTCATGTCCCCATCCTGGCCGGGCCAGCTCATCGCGCCCAGCTCAGCGGGCCGAGGGGTCCTGCTACGGTCGAGCCCGATGACCGATCGGGCAGGCGGCGTCACCCCGCCATCGAACTGGCTGACCGCCATGGAGGGTCGGGCCCTCTTCGAGCTGGGGGCCATGGCCGCGGCGTCGCCGCTGCTCCGGCTCATCGGACGGGGCGACGAGCACCCGGTGCTGGTGCTCCCGGGCTTCACCGCCGACGACCGATCTACCGTCCCGTTGCGGGCGCTGCTGCGGAGCCAGGGCTACTGGACCCACGGCTGGCGGCTCGGCCGCAACATGGGCCCCACCCCCCGGGTGGTCGACGGGCTGCTCGAGCGGCTCGACGCCCTGCACTCCCGGCACCATCGCAAGGTGAGCCTGGTCGGCTGGAGCCTCGGCGGGATCTTCGCCCGTGCCCTGGCTCGCGAGCGGCCCGACCGGGTGCGTCAGGTCATCACCCTCGGCAGCCCCTTCCGCATGATCGAGGGCGACCGCAGCGCGGCGTCGGGCATCTGGGACTCGGTCAGGGACCACCACGCCCACGAGCTGGTCCAGCTCCGTGAGCGCGAGCGCGACCGGCCGCCGCTGTCGGTGCCGGCCACGTCGATCTACACCCGCACCGACGGCATCGTGCGCTGGTGGCTCTGCCTCGAGGACGAGGGATCAAGCCGCGAGAACGTCGAGGTGGTGGGCAGCCACAGCGGCCTGGGCTTCAACCCGGCGGTGGCGTTGGTCGTGTCGGACCGCCTGGCCCAACCGGCCGACGACTGGCGGCCGTTCCACCCGTCGCCCTGGTTGCGCCATCTCTACCCGCTGCCGGCGCGCTGGCGGGACGAGTCCAGCCGAGCCATCGCCTAGCGTCTCTACGGTGGAGCAACTGAGCGGCCTCGACTACAGCTTCCTCGCGATGGAAGACGCGGCCGCCCACGGCCACATCGGCGGGCTCGGCGTCCTCGAGCCCGACACGCCCGACGGCCCGCTCACCTTCGAGGCGGTCAAGGCGCTGATCGAGTCCCGCCTCCACCTCGTCGCGCCCTACCGCCGGCGCCTCGTCTC
>JBFJYB010000246.1:0-4449 GCA_041622835.1 Acidimicrobiales bacterium
ACCCCGAGGGACTGCGACGGGAAGGAATCGTCATCCACCACCGGCACCCTACGGGGTGCAGCCACGAGGGCGGACCCGATCGACAACCCGATGTCGTCGGGTTGGGCGCGACTCGGGGCAGACTCGGCCCATGACGATCGCTGCGGTCATCCTCGCGGCCGGTGAGGGCCGGCGGTTCCACGGCCGCACCCACAAGCTGCGGGCGGTGGTCCGTGGCAAGCCGCTCGTGCGGTGGGCCGTCGACCATGCCCTCGAGGCCGGTCTCGACGAGACCGTCGTGGTGTCGGGAGCCGTCGACCTCGTCGACGTCGTGCCCACGACGGTCACGCTCCTCCACAACGAGGCGTGGGAGCAGGGGCAGGCCCTGTCGCTCCAGGTCGCGGTGACCTACGCCCACCACATGGGTCACGACGCCGTCGTCGTCGGGCTGGGCGACATGCCGGCGGTGCCGGCCTCGGCGTGGCGGGCGGTGGCCGAGGCCGACGGCGAGGTGGTGACCGCCGAGTTCGGGGGTCACCGGAGCCCGCCGGTGAAGCTGGCCAGCTCGATGTGGCCGCTCCTGCCATTGTCGGGCGACGAGGGCGCAAGAGGGCTGATCCGGCAGAGGCCCGATCTCGTGGTCCAGGTATCGTGCGAAGGCGAATCGACCGACGTGGACACCGTGGAGGAGCTGGCCAGATGGACCTGAAGAACGAGGTTGAGGTCAACTCGCCGGTCGAGGACGTCTGGGTGGCATTCAACGACCCCGAGCGCATCGCACCGTGCCTCCCCGGCGCCCAGCTCCAGGAGATCGACGGTGACGAGTTCCGCGGCATCGTGAAGGTGAAGATCGGACCCATCAGCGCTCAGTACAAGGGGACGGCCGCCTTCGTCGAGCAGGACGAGAGCCAGCACCGGGTGGTGATCCGCGGCGAGGGGCGCGACACCCGAGGTGCCGGCAACGCCACCGCCCTCATCACTGCCCAGCTCGAGCCGATCGACGAATCGTCGACCCGGGTCACCGTCGACACCGACCTGAAGCTCACGGGGAAGGTCGCCAGCTTCGGCCGATCCGGGGTCATCGAGGACGTGAGCGCCAACCTGATGACCCAGTTCGCCGAGAAGTTCGAGGCGATGATGGCCGAGTCGGGTTCGGCGGCGGCCGCGCCCGCGGACACGGCGGGCGACGCCGAGCAGCCGACGTCGGCCCCTTCGGGTGTGCGTCGCGTCGACCACCCCGAGCCCGAGGCCGTCGACCTCCTCGACGCGGCCGGCGCCCCGATTGCCAAGCGGGTCGCCCCGATCGTCGCGGTCATCCTGCTGCTCTGGCTGCTCCGCAAGATCCTCGGTGGCGGAAGCGACTGAGCCCGGCCTGGCCGACCACGAGGCGGTCGCGGCGCGCCTGGGGCGGGAGCCGCAGGGCCGTTTCGAGGTCGTGGTCCGCGACGCCGCGGGTGAGCCGCGCGTCATCCGAAACCACCCGTTGCTCGACGACGGGACACCCATGCCGACCCGCTACTGGCTCGTCTCGGACGACGACCGCCTGCTGGTCGCCCGACTCGAGGCCGACCAGGGCGTGAAGCGGGCCGAGGCCGCCGTCGACCCGGAGGAGCTGGCCGCCGCCCACCTCCGGTACGCGGCCGAACGCGACGGAGCGATCGAGCCCGGCCATCGAGGTCCCCGACCCTCGGGTGGCGTCGGCGGGACCCGTCGGGGAGTGAAGTGCCTCCACGCCCACTATGCCTGGCACCTGGCTGGCGGCGACGACCCGGTCGGGCGCTGGGTGGCGCGCCAGCTCTCTCCGTGACCGGGCCGGCGGTCGCGGCCGTCGACTGCGGCACCAACTCGACCCGCCTACTGGTCACCGACGGCGAGGGACGGGCCCTCGAGCGACGGTCGACCATCACCCGGCTGGGCGACGGTGTCGAGCGGACCGGGCGGTTGGACGAGGCCGCCGTGGAGCGGGTGATCGAGTGCCTGAGGTCCTATCGCGAGGTGATGGACGGCCTCGGCGTCGACGGGGTCCGCATGACGGCCACGTCGGCGGTGCGCGACGCCGTCAACCGCGACCAGTTCCTCGAGGCCGCCGCCCGCGTCGTCGGCGTCGGTGCCGAGGTGATCTCCGGCGACGAGGAGGCCCGGTTCGCCTACGTCGGCGCCACCGCCGAGCTCGACGTCGACGCCTGCCGGTACCTGGTCGTCGACATCGGCGGGGGCTCGACGGAGTTCGCCACCGGCTCCGACTCCGGGGTGGCGGCGCTCTCGGTCGACGTCGGCTGCGTGCGGCTGTCCGAGCGGTATCTCGCTCACGACCCACCACGCCCCGAGGAGCTGCTCTCGTGTCTCGACGTGGTCGAGACCCACCTCGACGACGTCGCCAGACTGCTCCCCGGCCTCGACGGGACCGAGCGGCTCGTCGGGGTGGCCGGCACGGTCTCGACGGCGGCGGCCGTCGACCAGGGCCTGGCGACCTACGACCGCGACCGGATCCACCACTTCGTCCTCACCAAGCCGGCGGTGGAGAGCCTGTTTCGCGACCTCGCGACCGAGACGGCGGCCGAGCGGCGAGCCAACCCCGGCCTCGAACCGGGCCGGGTCGACACGATCGTGGCCGGCCTCTGCGTGCTGGTGAAGGTCATGCGGTACTGGAGCTTCGACGAGTGCCTGGTGTCGGAGGCCGACCTGCTCGACGGCCTGATCATGAGCCAGCTCGCCCCGGATCGGGCTCCGGGGTCGGAGGGGTCCGGCTGAGGGGAAGTGGCTAATGTCCCTGCCGTGTCGCACAGGGGACAGGAGCCGCGGTGGTGAGGCGGTCTGCGCTCTGGCGGGCCGACTCGGCGCAACAGAACCCGCGGCTACGGGGACGGCGGGTCGTCCTGCGCCCGCTGGAGGAGACCGACTTCCCCGCCTGGCGGGAGGTGCGCCGCCGCAACGCCGAGTGGCTCACGAAGTGGGAGCCCCGCCGCCAGCCCGGCCAGCCCGATGCGGTCGAGAGCCGGGAGGCGTTCGCCACGCGGTGCGCGGCCCGCGCCCGCGAGCGCCAGCTCGGAACCGGCTTCGGCTTCGGGATCTTCGTCGACGGCCACCTCGCGGGCGAGATGAACCTCTCGTCGATCCAGCGGGGCCCGTTCCAGAACTCCTACGTCGGCTACTGGATCGACGAGGCCAGGGCCGGTGCCGGGTACACCCCGGAGTCCCTCGTGCTGGCGATGCGGTTCGCCTTCGAAGAGCTGCGGCTGCATCGCGTGCAGGTCGCCATCATCCCCCGCAACACGGCGAGCCGCCGGGTGGTCGAGAAGCTCGACCTGCGCGAGGAGGGTCTGGCTCGGCGATACCTGGAGATCAACGGCGTGTGGGAGGACCACATCCGCTACGCGATGACCGCGGAGGACTGGGAGCTCCGCGGTCACGAGCTGGTCGCTACCTGGCTCGACGGTTGATCAGGAGCCGCTGATCCGGGCCTGGAGCCTTTCGACCAGGGCCTGGAAGTCGGGCTCGCTCATGCTCCAGACCTGCGGCTCGATCTCGAGGTCGACCGCGGCGTCGGAGTCGACAACCCGGTCGAGCCCGACGACGGTGGCCTTGGTCCGCCTGGTGAGCTCGCGTGGGAACGAGGCGGCCCGGGCTGCGAGCGCGGTCGCGTGGCTCATCAGCTCGTCGTCGTCGACGACCGTCCAGGCCAGCCCGTGAGCGGCAGCCTGCTCGCCCGACAGCGTCTGGCCGAACACGACCATCGCCATCGTGGTCTGGTGGTTCGTGATCCGGCGGAGCCGCCAGGTGTGGCCGCCGCCGGGGTGGATGCCGATCTGGAGGAAGCGGCAGTCGAATCTCGCCGAGGAGCCGGCGACGATCACGTCGCAGGCCAGGGCCATGTTCATACCGGCGCCGACGGCCGCGCCGTTGACCGCGGCGACGGTGGGCAGGGGCGAGGTGGCGACGCGTAGGAACCCTCCGTAGATGTCGCGCATGGTGTCGGGCTGACCGCTCGCCAGCAGGTCGTCGAGGTCGGCGCCGGCGCAGAACGCCGGGGGCGTCCCGGTGACCACCACGGCCCCGACCGCTGAGGTCGCTTCCAGCTCGTCGAGGGCCTCGGACAGCTCACGGTTCATTGCGAGGTTGACCGCGTTGCGCTTCTCGGGGTCGTTGAGGGTCACGACCGCCACGTCGTCGCGGACTTCGGTGAGGACATAGGGCATGGCCGGGAGTCTTGCACGGCGGAGGCGTCGGCCCGGCCCCGGTACCCTCGGCCCGGTGAACCGCCCGTCCCGATCCGCACCCTCTGGTGGTGCCGAGTCCGGGCGGGCCGGCATGCGACGCACGATGGCGGTGTTCGGCGAGCGGAACTACCGGATGTTCTGGATCGGTGGGGCCATCTCGAACTCCGGCCGCTGGATGCAGGCCATCGCCATCCCGTTCATCCTCCACGAGATGACCGGCAGCGGCACGTGGGTCGGCCTCGGCGGCTTCGCC
>JBFJYB010000247.1:0-4447 GCA_041622835.1 Acidimicrobiales bacterium
ACGCCGCTCTCGGCCGCCGCGCTGGCCGAGGCGGTCGTCGACGCCGGGTTCCCGGCCGGGGCGGTGTCGGTGGTGCAGGGCCGCGGCGACGTGGGAGCCGCGCTGGTCACCCACGACGGGGTCGACGGCATCGGCTTCGTCGGCTCGCACCAGACCGGAGAGGCCATCGTCCGGTCGGCCGGCATGAAGCGGACGCTGATCGAGGCCTCGGGCAACGGGCCCCAGATCGTCTGCGATGACGCCGCCATCGACGCGGCGGCCGCGGCGGCGGTGTTCGGCGCCCAGTACGTCGCCGGCCAGTGCTGCGTGGCCACCGAGCGGCTGCTCGTGCAGGAGACGGTCCACGACGAGCTGGTCGAGCGGATCCTCCACCATGCCGGCGCGGTCGTCCTGGGCGATCCCCTCGACGACGCCACCACGATGGGGCCGCTCAACAACGAGGCGGTGGCGGCCAAGATGGACGGCCACGTCGCCGACGGCCGCAGCCGCGGCGCCGACGTCCTGGCCGGGGGTCGGCGCGCCGACGGGTTCCCGACCGACCTCTTCTACGAGCTCACAGTGGTCGACGCGGTCACGCCCGAGATGCTGCTGTTCCGCGACGAGAGCTTCGGACCGGTCGTCCCCATCACGACGTTCACCGACGACGACGAGGCCATCTCCCTCGCCAACGACAGCCACCTGGGTCTCCAGGCGGCCGTGTTCACCAGCTCTCTCACCCGGGCCCACCGCTACATCGACCGGTTGAGGACCGGCACCGTGATCGTGAACGACACGGTCTGCTTCTGGGAGACCCACCCGCCGTTCGGCGGCGCGGCCCGCTCGAAGACCGGTTGGGGCCGCATCGGCGGCAAGTTCACCATGCTCGACATGACCGACCTGCGCACCGCAGTCGTCGACGTGAACAACACCCGCGATGGTTGAGGATTGGGCGGCCGAAGCGCTGGCCGGCGCACGCCCGGCGGTGTTCTGGTCGGACCGCGACGACGGGCCCGAGCCCGCTCCCGCCCTCCACGGTGACGTCGACGCCGACCTGGCGGTGATCGGCGGGGGGTTCACCGGCCTGTGGGCGGCGATCCAGGCTCTGGAGGACGAGCCGGGTCGGCGGGTGGTCGTGCTGGAGGCCGAGCACTGCGGGTTCGGGGCCAGCTCCCGCAACGGGGGGTTCTGCGACGCGTCGCTCACCCACGGGCTCGAGAACGGGCTGCTGCACTGGCCCGACGAGATCGAGACGATCGTGAAGCTGGGGCGCCAGAACCTGGCCGAGCTGGCCGCCTCGGTCGAGCGGTACGCCGTCGACGCCGACTACCGTCCCGCGAGCGAGGTCGGCGTGGCGACCCAGCCCTGGCAGCTCGAGGCGCTGGCAGACAGCATCGAGCCACACCGCCGCATGGGCGACGACGTCGACCTGCTCGACGCCGCCCAGATGCAGGCCATCGTGCACTCGCCGACCTACGTCGGCGGGTTCGTCCGGCGCAACGACATGGCCCTCGTCGACCCCGCCCGCCTGGCCTGGGGCCTGCGCTCGGCCGCCGAAGGGCTCGGCGCGACAGTGCACGACCACACCCCGGCCATCGCCGTCGACCCGGTCGGCTCGACGCTCGTGGTCCGCGCTCCGGCTGGCCGGGTGCGGGCCGAGCGGGTGATCATGGCGACCAACGCCTATCCCGGACCGGTGCGCCGCCCGCGCCGGTACACGATCCCGGTGTACGACCACGTCCTGATGACCGAGCCGCTCACGGCGGAGCAGGCGGCATCGATCGGGTGGGAGGGGCGAGAGGGCCTGGGCGACACCTCGAACCAGTTCCACTACTACCGCCTCAGCGCCGACGACCGGATCCTCTACGGCGGCTACGACGCCACCTACCACTTCAACAACGGCGTCGCCCCGGCCCACGACCAGCACGACCGGGTGCACGGTCAGCTCGCGACCCACTTCTTCGAGACCTTCCCCCAGCTCGAGGGCCTGCGCTTCAGCCACCGGTGGGGCGGCCCGATCGGCACCACCACCCGCTTCACCGCCACGTGGGGGACGGCTCACGACGGCCGGCTCGCGTGGGTCGCGGGCTACACCGGGTTGGGCGTCGGGGCCAGCCGGTTCGGGGCACGGGTGGCTCTCGACCTGGTCGACGGCCGGACCACCGAGCGCACCGAGCTGGCCATGGTACGCACGCACCCGTTCCCGTTCCCGCCCGAGCCGCTCCGGTGGGCCAGCGTCCAGGCGACGCGACGGGCCATCCGGCGCGCCGACGCTCGTGACGGCCGGAGGGGGCTGTGGCTCGGGCTCCTCGACCGGTTCGGGATCGGGTTCGACTCGTGAGCGACCCCGGCACCGAGCCGTATCGCGACCGGTCGTTCTGGCTCGAGACCGTCCCCGGTTCGCTCGCACCCCGCCCGGCGCTGGCCGGCGACGCCGAGGTCGACGTGGCCGTGGTCGGCGGCGGCTTCACGGGACTGTGGACCGCCTACTACCTGCTGTCGATCGATCCGGCGCTGCGGGTGCTGGTGATCGAGCGAGACGTCGTCGGCTTCGGCGCGTCGGGTCGCAACGGCGGCTGGTGCATCGGCGAGCTGGCCGCGGGTCCCGAGCGCCACGAGCGGGTGGCGGGCAACGACGCCGCCCGGCGGTTGCTGCGCGAGGTCCACGAGTCGGTCGACGAGGTCGGACGCGTGGCTCGGGCCGAAGGCATCGACTGCCACTACGCCAAGGGCGGCACCATCCGCCTGGCCCGCAACGGGGCGCACCTGGCCCGCCAGCGCGAGGAGGTCGACCACTGGCAGAGCCGGTACGGGATGACCGAAGACGACCTGCGGATGCTCGGCGCCGACGAGGCCCGCAAGCACCTGAACGCCACCGGCGTCGTCGGCGGCATGTTCTTCGCCCACACCGCGGCCATCCACCCGGCTCGCCTCGTGCGCGGCCTCGGTGAGGCGGCCGAGCGGTTGGGCGCGACCATCGTCGAGGGAACGGCCGCCACTGCGATCGAACCCGGCCGGGTGACGACCGAGCGCGGCACGGTCCGGGCCGAGGTCGTCGTGCGGGCCCTCGAGGGCTACACGTCGATGCTCGACGGGCACGGCCGGACCCTCGCGCCGCTCTACTCGCTGATGGTCGCGACCGAGCCGGTCGACGAGGCGCGGTGGGCCGACATCGGGCTGGTCGATCGACAGACGTTCTCCGACGACCGCCACATGGTGATCTACGGGCAGCGCACCGCCGACGACCGCATCGCCTTCGGCGGCCGTGGTGCCCCGTACGGGTACGGCTCGCGCATCGACCGCTCGATCGAGCAGCGCTCGCACATCCACGACCGCATCGCCCGGACCCTCGTCGAGCTCCTGCCGGCCCTCGGCGACGTGGCCGTCACCCACCGCTGGGGCGGGGTGCTGGGCGTGCCTCGGGACTGGTTTCCGTCGGTGGGCTACGACCGCGAGCAGGGGCTGGCGTGGGGCGGCGGCTACGTCGGCGAGGGGGTCTCGCCGTCGAACCTGGCCGGCCGGACCATCGCCGAGCTGATCACCGGAACCGACTCGCCTCGCGTCGACCTTCCGTGGGTGGGCCACCGGTCGCGTCGCTGGGAGCCGGAGCCACTGCGCTGGCTCGCCATCAACGGCGCGCTCAAGACGATGGGCGTCGCCGACCGATCCGAGGCGCGATCGGGCCAGGGCTCGCGGGTGGCCCGGGTGATGCGCTCGCTGCTGCGCTGAGATCTCTCAGGGCGTGGACCGGACCAGGGCCGGCTCGTCGTCCCCGCCGTCGACCGCCGGCAGCGGTCTCAGTTGGCGTTGGCGCGCCTCCCGCCACCAGTAGGCGGCGGCCAGCACGCCGGCGACCAGCATCACCCAGAACGACCGGGGCCACTCGACGAGCGGGTCGACGATCCGGTTGACGCGGAGGTTCTTCTCGAACAGCCGCTCGACCGCCCACGCGCTGGCGACCGCGGCCAGCCCGAGCGAGGCGAGCGTGAGGAGAGGCATGTAGATCCGGGTCCGGCGCAGCACGAACAGCACCGGGAACACCAGCAAGATGATGACCGCCTGGCCGATCTCGATGCCGACGTTGAAGCCGAGCAGCGACTGGAACCGATTGGTCCGGTCGAGGCCCAGGTCGGTCAGCAGGCCGGCGAACCCGAGGCCGTGGAAGAGGCCGAACCCGAACGCGAGCAGCCACTCCTTGTTGGAGAAGATCGGGCGGAGGTTGTGCAGCGCCGCCAGGGCGATCGACAGCGCGATGAGGAACTCGACCGGCTTCACCGGCAGCTCGACGATCCCGAGCCCTCCCAGGGTGAGCGTGATCGAGTGGGCCACCGTGAACATCGTCATGATCTTGATGACCCGCCAGAGGCCCGAGCCGAAGCCCGCCGCCGGCTCCCACCCCTCGCCGCGGCGGAACACCAGCACCGACGGGAGGACCAGGGCGAGGATGAACAGGATGTGGTCGGTGCCGATC
>JBFJYB010000248.1:0-4438 GCA_041622835.1 Acidimicrobiales bacterium
GAGCTGGCGCTGCGGCACCCGACGCTCGACGACGTGTTCCTGGAGGCCACCGGCGGGCACCTCGGAGAGGCGGGTAGCCCGTGACCGAGATCCGCGCCCGGTCGGTCGGCTTCGGCCGTGACGTCGGCACCATCGCCGCCCGGGCGGTCCGGCTGCTGCCGCGCGATCTCGAGGGCGTGGTGCCACCGCTCGTCGCCGCGGTCTTCGTGCTGGTCGTCACGATCGGCTCGCTCCAGGACCTGGCCGGCTTCGCCGACATCGGCATCGACTACAAGGAGTTCCAGCTCCCCACCGCCGTCATCTTCGGGGTCACCGGCATGAGCCGGGCCTACGCGCTCGTCCTCGACATCCAGGGCGGGTACTTCGACCGGATGCTCATGAGCCCGGTCTCGCGGCTCGCCATCCTGCTCGGGCTGATGGTGGCCGACGTGCTGCTGGTCGGCGTGGTGTCGGCGCTGATCCTGGCGATGGGTCTCGTGCTCGGTGCCTGGCCCGACACCGGTCTCCTCGGTGCGCTGGTCTTCGTCGGCCTCAGCTCGCTGTGGGGCCTCGCCTTCGCCGGCTTCCCGTACGCACTGGCTCTCCGGACCGGCAACCCGGCCGCCGTCGCCGGGAGCTGGGTGCTGTCGTTCCCCTTCATCCTGCTGACGACCGCCTTCGTGCCCCGCGATGCCATGACCGACTGGTTGTCGGCGGTCGCCGCCTGGAACCCCGCGACCTACCTGCTCGAGGGGCAGCGGTCCCTGTTCACCGACTGGGACGCGGGCGCCATCGCGGAGGCACTGGCCGGCATCGCCGTGCTGGCGGCGGTCAGCATGCCCATCGCCTTCCTGGCGTTGCGCGGTCGGACCCGGCGGGGCTGACCGGTGGCGATCCTGGTCGATGCCGACTCGGTCTCGGCGTCGCGCCCGGGCCGGATGCTGTTCGACCGGCTGTCGGTGACCATCTCGGCGACCGATCGGCTCGGCCTGGTCGGGCTGAACGGCACGGGGAAGTCCACCCTGCTCCGCGTCCTGGCCGGCACCGAACCACCCGAGTCGGGAACCCTACGGCGGGGCCGCGACACGAGGGTCGTGATGCTCGAGCAGCGGCCGGCGCTCGGCGAGGGGCGGGTCCGCGACGTCGTCGCTCCGCCCGACGGCGCCGGTGAGTGGGAGGTGGAGGCGGTGCTCGATCGGCTCGGCATGACCTCCAAGCTCGAGGCCGACGTCACCACCCTGTCGGGCGGCGAGGCCAAGCGCGTGGCCCTGGCCCGGGCCCTGGTCCACGAGGCCGAGCTCCTCCTCCTCGACGAGCCGACCAACCACCTCGACATCGACGCCATCTCGTGGCTCGAGGATCGGCTGGCCTCGTTCCGCGGCGGGCTCGTGATCGTGACCCACGACCGCCACGTGCTCGACCGGGTCGCCACCCGAGTCCTCGAGCTGGACCGGGGTCGCGCCCACGTCCACGAGGGCGGCTACGACGCCTACCTCGAGGCCCGGGCGCGCCGGGTCGACGAGGCGGCCGAGGCCGACGCGGTGCGTCGCAACCTCGCCCGCCGCGAGCTGGCGTGGTTGCGGCGCGGCGCCAAGGCCCGCACCCGCAAGCCCAAGGCGCGACGCGACGCCGCCGAGCAGCTTGTGGCGACCCGGGCCGAGGCGCCCGAACGGGCCGGCCCGCTCGACCTGCACATCGGCACGCCCCGCCTGGGCGACAAGGTGATCGACCTCGACGGGGTGGGCCACCGCTGGGGCGACGACGACGCCTGGCTGTTCCGCTCGGTCGAGCTCTCGCTGGGGCGACGGGCCCGCGTCGGGGTCGTCGGCGTGAACGGATCGGGGAAGTCGACCCTCCTCGACGTGATCGCGGGACGCATCGAGCCGCGGGAGGGCAGCTGCGAGCACGGCCCCACGGTCGACGTCGGCTACTACGACCAGATCGGACGGGCGCTCGACCCGGACGCCACGGTCGGCGAGTCGGTCACCGGCGGACGCGAGCCGACCTGGCACGACGTCGCCTTCATGGAGCGCTTCTGGTTCGACGCCGATGCCCAGCGATCACCCGTCTCGCTGCTGTCGGGGGGCGAACGGAGGCGGCTCCAGCTGGTTCTCGTGCTGGCCGCCCGGCCCAACGTCTTGCTGCTCGACGAGCCGACCAACGACCTCGACCTCGACACGCTGCGCGTGCTCGAGGACTTCCTCGACGAGTGGCCGGGCGCGCTGGTGGTGGTCGGCCACGACCGGGCCTTCCTCGAGCGCACCGTCGACGAGGTCGTCGTGCTCGGGGGCGGCGAGGCGCGGCGCTGGCCTGGCGGGTACGCGGCGTGGGAGGAGCAGCGGCGAACGCACGCTCCGACCGCAAGGCCGACGGCGCGGACGCCCGCCACCCGCCGAGCGGATCCGGGCCGTCCGACCGACCGCCGTCGCCAGACCGGGCGCTCGCGGTCGACGTTGCGACACCGCCTCCGCCAGACCGAGGACGAGCTGCACGAGCTGGAGCTCGAGCGGGAACGCCTCGCGACCGAGATCGACGCCCACCGCTGCGACCACGAGGCGCTGGCCCGCCTCGGGGCCGAGCTCGAGCAGGTCCAGTCCGAGCTGGAGGGGCGCGAGGAGGAGTGGCTCGAGCTGTCGGAGGAGCTCGAAGCGTTCGACGGCTCCGACCGCCGGTAGCATGAGACGATGAGCGACACCGGCGCGACCGCGACCGACACCGCGACCGACAGCTCCGACGCGTCGGAGAGCGAGCGGCGCGACGTGGTGCTCGACGTCTCCGAGGCGGCGGTCGCCAAGATCCTCGAGATCCGCACCGACGAGGACGAGCCCGAAGCGCTCGGACTGCAGGTCGCCATCACCGGCGTCAACGGGGTCGACTTCGTCTACGACCTGTCCTTCGAGCCGCTCGCCGAGGTCGGCGACGAGCACGTCGTGTACTCGGTCGGCGAGCTACCGATGATCGTTCCCCACGCCAGCGTCGAGCAGCTCCACGGAGCCACGCTCGACCTACCGAGCAACCCGGTCCAGGGCGGGCTCGTCATCAAGAACCCGAACCGACCCGACCTGCTCGGAGACGGCGAGCTCGAGCTGAGCGGCACCCTCGAAGAGCAGGTGTCCCAGCTGCTGTCGCAGCGGATCAACCCGTCGCTGGCGGCCCACGGCGGGTACACCGAGCTGGTGAGGGTCGACGGCACCGTCGTCTACCTCACGATGGGCGGTGGCTGCCAGGGCTGCGCCATGAGCGCCGCGACCCTGCGAGAGGGGATCTCGGTGATGATCGCCCAAGCCATCCCCGAGGTCACCGACGTGGTCGACATCACCGACCACGAAGCCGGCGAGACGCCCTACTTCTCCTGAGATCGGCCCCGTTCCCGCCGGTTGGCTAACCGGCCCCCTCCTCGAGGTCGTCGGCGCTGAGCTCCATGTCCCACCGGTCGTTGCACTGTTCGCAGCGATAGGCGACCACGTCGCCGGCCTCGAACGGCTCGTCGGGTGGCGCATGGCTGATCAGGTGGCAGGTGCCGCCGCAGTCGACGCAGGCGATCTCGGTGGGGATCATGGCCCTCGAGTGTACGACGGGACCGCCGCAGCCCACCGGTAGCGTCGCGGCATGCGCATCGTCGCAGGGACCGCCAGGGGGCGCCGCCTCGTGGTGCCCGAAGGTGTCGACGTCCGTCCGACCTCCGATCGAGCCAGAGAAGCCACCTTCAACGCGCTGGACAGCATCGGCGCCACCCACGACGCCGTGGTCCTCGACCTCTTCGCCGGCACCGGAGCCCTCGGGCTCGAGGCGCTCTCGCGGGGCGCCGCCCACGTCACCTTCGTCGACCGGTCCGCCGCGGCGATCGACGCAGTTCGCGCCAACGTCGACGCGCTGGGCTTCGGCGAGCGGGCGACGGTCGTCCGAGCCGATGCCATGGACCGCGTATCCCGATCGACCGACGTATACGATTTGGCGCTGCTGGACCCGCCCTACACCTTCGACGCCTGGCCCGAGCTGCTCGAACGGGTTCGGGCCGAGGTCGTGATGGTCGAGTCCGACCAGCAGATCGACGTGATGCCGCACTGGGTTGCGTTCAGGCAGAAGAGATACGCGGGTACCGTTGTCGTGCTCGCCCGCGCGGCATCGGTCGCCGGTTCGGAGGAGTCGTGACACGAGTTCTGTACCCGGGTTCGTTCGATCCGGTCCACAACGGACACGTCGAGATCGTCGAGTCCGCGTCGCGCCTGTTCGGCGAGGTGATCGTCGCGGCCATGCGCAACCCGCAGAAGGGCGAGCCGCTGTTCAGCTTCGAAGAGCGCGAGGCCATGCTCGTCGAGACGTTCGCCCACCTCGACAACGTGCGGACCACCATGTTCTCGTCCCTGGTCGTCGACCTGGCGCTGCGCGAGGAGTGCGACTTCATCGTCAAGGGCCTGCGCGCCGTCTCCGACTTCGAGAGCGAGCTCCAGATGGCCCA
>JBFJYB010000249.1:0-4424 GCA_041622835.1 Acidimicrobiales bacterium
GCGACCGGCATCGAGTGGGAGTACCTCGCCGCCATCAACCTGGTCGAGACCGGCATGGGCCGCATCCGCGGCCTGAGCACCGCCGGCGCCCAGGGGCCGATGCAGTTCATCCCCACGACCTGGGACGAGGTCGGCGAGGGCGACGTGAACGACCCCCACGACGCCATCCAGGCCGCAGCCCGCTACCTGGTGCGGCGCGGCGGACCCGAGAACATGGACCAGGCGCTGTTCGGGTACAACAACGACCAGCTCTACGTCGACGCGGTGTCGGCCTACGCCTCGGTGCTGCGGGACGAGCCTGCCGCCTTCCCCGGCTACTACCACTGGGAGATCTACTTCTTCACGGTCGCGGGCGACGTCTGGCTGCCGGTCGGCTACCGGTCGACCGAGCCGGTGCCGCTCGACGAGTACCTGGCCGCCGCTCCCTGGTCGGTACCCCCAGAGGGGTGGTACGTCCCGCCCCCGCCGCCGACACCGACGCCCGACGACCAGTGAGCCCGGTCGGGGTCGCGTGACCCCGACGCGAGGTCCCGGAGCCCCGCCCCGCCTCCCGCTCCCCCGCATTTCCGACTGTGCGCCGGCGTGCCCTCAGCGGTCACGGATCCAGGGGGTCGCGGGCGGCCAGGAGCCCGAAGACCGTCTCGTGGACCGGTGTCGGCACGCCGACCTGGGCGGCACGCCGGATCACCGCCCCGTGGAGGGCGTCGTACTCGGTGCTGCGACCGGCCTGCACGTCCTGGGCCATCGACGTGTTGCCGTCCTCGAGCGCAGCCATGGCCGCGATCGTGTCGTCGATCTTGTCGAGCTCGAGGGCGACCCCGAGCGCGGCACCGACCGTCCAGCACTCGCGCAGCAGCGCCCGCGCCACCGGCTCGATGGCCGGGTGGCCGAGCACGCCCATCGGCTGCCCGGTCAGCGCGGTCAGCCCGTTGGCGACCACGTTCACGCCCAGCTTCACCCACGCCGCCACCTCGTACTTCTCGCTGGGCTCGATCTCGATGGCGGTGCCGGCACACAGCTCGGCCAGGGCCTCGCCACTGGGCCCGCTGGGCACGATCAGCCGGCCGCCCATCACGTTCTGCACCCGCCCGGGGGCCAGCAGCTCGGCCCCGCAGTACACGACGGCCGCGACCACCTCGGCCCCGCCGACCAGCGGCGCGAGGCGGGCAACGCCGTCGATCCCGTTCTGCATGACCACGACGATCGTGTCCGGGCCGCACAGCCGGTCGAACCACGGCGCCGCCCCGGTCGTCTGATGGGTCTTGACGCCGACCAGCACCCAGTCGGCCGGCTCGGCCCACCCGACCTCGGCCGGGTCGACAACCACCGAGGCCGGCCCCTCGATCGGGGCGGTGTCCGACTCGATCACGTACCGGTCGAATCGACGGCGGGCGCAGGCCAGCACGTCGTGACCGGCACCGGCCAGGTGGGCGGCGAAGAAGCAGCCGACGCCACCAGGACCCACCACGGCGACTCGCCGGGCGGTCACGGAGCGATCCCCATCTCGACCGGGAGCTCCCAGCAGGTGTGCATCTCGCCCAGCGACAGCGAGCGCAGCGTGGGCTCGGCCCCGTCGACCAGCCTGATGTCGGTCGTCGCGTCGAGCAGGACGTTCGACGCCAGCACCGCCACGTCACGGGTCCGCGCGTACCGGGACCGGGGCCGGTCCTCGGGCAGCGCGGGATGGCGGCTCGGCCGGCCGGTCCCGAACGCGATCCCCGTCGGCAGGCCGTCGGCGCGGTACATCCCCCTCGCCTCCCGCTGGCACAGGTCCTTGCGGCCGACCACGAACCGGTCTGGGGCGTCGAACACCCGGGGATCGCGGTTGGCAGCCGCCGCCGAGCACAGCATCAGCGCCCCCTCCGGCAGCAGCCGGCCGAAGCGCTCGACCTCGTGGCGGGCGAACCGGCGGGCGGTCAGGACCGGCGTCGAGTGGCGCAGCATCTCGAGGTAGGCGTACTTGACCATGCGACGCTCGTCGCGGACCATCTCGAGCTGATCGGGGTGGGTCAGCAACAGGAACCACATGTTGGCCAGCCCGCCGTGCAGCGTCTCGTGGTCGCCCTCGAGCACCGTGATCACCACGTCGGCGGCGGTGGCCGGGCCCTCGGCGAGATCGGCGGTGGCGATGGCCGAGATCATGTCGTCGCCCGGGTCGGTTCGGCGCGCCTCCAACAGCGGTTCGACGTAGCGGGTCATCTCCTCGATGGCGTCCCGGCCGGCCTCGACCGCCTGCGGCTTCCAGTGGTGGCCCCGCTGCATCGTCCAGTACCACGACGCGAACCGATCGAGGTCGCCGTCGGGAAGGTCGAGGACGCAGCCCAGCAGCTCGAGCGGGTACCGGGCCGCGAAGCCGACGGCGAGGTCGGCCGCACCGTCGGCCGCGGCGTCGGCCACCAGCTCGTGTACCACCCGCTCGGCGATGGCCGGGGCGTGGGCATCGATCCGGTCGGTCTCCGCGGTCCACACCGCCAGATCGTCGCGCAGGTCGCGGCCATGGCCGTCGAGCCCGTAGGACCACCGCTTCGACCGGGTCTCGAAGTTGGCCTCGTCGACGAAGATCGACGTGACGTCGTCGTAGCGGGTGATCCAGTACGCGTTCGACAGCCAGTCCCGGTAGCAGGGGTAGTTCTCGCGCAGCACGGCCAGCAGGGGATACGGATCGTGGAGGTAGTCGTCGGACACGAGCTGGGCCGGCCGGATCTTGGCGGTCGACTCCCCCACCCGCTGCCGTTGGTGGACCTCGTAGGTTCGGAAGGCCCGCCCCGCCTCAGACAACGTCGTAGTCCACCCACAGTTCGCGGATGGCACCGAGCCCGATCGGGGCCAGGCCGACGCCGTCGATGTCCTTGGGCATCCGCTCGGCGTTGATCGACGGATTCACCAGCGAGTCCTTCAGGATCTTCGACCCGACCACCGACTCCTGGTGCGAGATCCACGCGCCGGGGCAGAGATGGGGCCCGACGCCGAAGGCCATGTGGCTGCAACGACCGTCCTTGCGGTACCCGCTGCGCAGCAGCTTGCCGCTGTAGAGATCGGGCCGGAAGATGTCGAAGGCCTCGGGGTCGCGGAAGATGCGCTCGTCGTGGTTGGCCGAGAAGTCGACCATGTTGATCAGCGAGCCGGCCGGGATCCGGACCCCGTGCAGCTCGACGTCGAAGGTGTTGTGGCGGGGCTGGCCGCCGATCGAGCTGGAGTGGCGGAGCGTCTCGTGGAAGGCGGCGTCCCACAGGTCGTCGTCGGCGAGCACCTCGGCGAACTGGTCGGGGTGCTGGAGCAGCAGGTACCACATGTTGAGGATGGCGCCGCGGGTCGTCTCACCCCCGCCGCCGACGATCAGCGCGATGTTCGACGTGATCTCCTCGGTCGACAGGTAGTCGCCGTCGACCTTGGTCTCGCACAGCTTCGAGATGATGTCCTTGCCCACCGGGTTGCCGTCGTTGTCGTAGAGGTAGCCGGGCTCGTGCCGCCGCTGCTCGACGATGCCCTCGACGTAGTCCTCGAGGTGCTGGCGAGCCTCCAGCCCCTCCTGGTGGGTGTCGGACCCGCCCAGGCCCCGCATCATCGACGCGTACCAGTAGTAGAAGTCGCCTCGGGCCTCGTCGGGGAACCCGAGCACCTGGCCGACGACCCGGATCGGGAACTCGTTGGCGAAGGCGGCTCCGAGCTCGATGGTGCGGCGCTGCGGCTGGCCCGGGACCGGCTCGGCGAGATCGTCGAAGGCGTCGATCATCTCGCGGGCCAGACGCTCGATGGCGGGCACCCGGTTGGCCAGCGCCTGACCGACGAGGTGGCGGCCGTACAGGTTCCGGCGCCGCCGGTGCTCGACGCCGCTCAGCTCGAGCTGGGTGTTGCCCAGCACGCCGCTCGAGCTGCCCTTCGGGATGGTGTTGAAGCCCTCCTCGTCGAAGTAGCACTCGGTGATGTCGTCGTAGCGGGTGACGTAGTAGCAGTTGTGGAGCTTGTCGTGGAAGACCGGGTGGTGGTCCCGCATGATGCGGTAGTACGGGTACGGGTTCCGCTGGAACTCGCGGCTGGTGAAGATGCGGGGATCGAGCAGCGGGGTGCCGTCGGCGGCATGGCCCATGTCGGCGGCCTGACCCAGCGGCATCAGGGGGAAATCGTGGCGGGCACCGTCGTGGCCGTCGTCGACGAGGGCGTCGGGCAGGGTGAAGGCCATGGCGGTCAACGCTACTCGCGCCGGGTTTCTAGGATGCTGGCCATGGCCTACGTCATCGCCGAGCCGTGCATCGACGTGAAGGACCAGTCGTGCGTCGAGGTGTGCCCGGTCGACTGCATCTACACCGACGACGAGGACCGCATCTGCTACATCCACCCCACCGAGTGCATCGACTGCCACGCCTGCCTGCCGGCCTGCCCGGTCGGTGCGATCTACACCGACTCCACCCTGCCGGCCGCTTCCC
>JBFJYB010000250.1:0-4411 GCA_041622835.1 Acidimicrobiales bacterium
CCCGGCCGCCTCGGCGGCATCGACCATCGGCTTGGCCTCGGCCGCGCTGGGCGCCAGCGGCTTCTCGCAGTAGACGGGCTTGCCGGCCTCGATCGCGGCCAGCGCCATCTCGGCGTGCAGCCGGTTGGGGGCGGTGATGTCGACCAGGTCGATGGCCGGGTCGGCCACCAGCTCGCGCCAGTCACCGGTGCTGCGGGCGAAGCCGAGGGCCTTGGCTGCCTCACGTGCCGTGTCGGCGTCGATGTCGGCGAGCAGGTCGAGCTCGGGCTCGACCGGCAGGTCGAACACCGCCGAGGCGGCCCGGAACGCGAGGCCGTGGGCCCGTCCCATGTAGCCGCTGCCGATCAGGCCGATGCGCAACGTCACCGGGTCTCCTGCTCCAGTTCGGCGGCCACCGCCTCGAGGTAGGCGACGCTGATCGCGGCGTCGGCCTTCGGCCCCTCCCCCGGCGGCGGCTCGCCGGCCAACGCGGCGTCCTGCTCGAGCACGTACCAGCCCCGATATCCGTCGGCTTCCAGGTGACGGATCACGCCGGCGATGTCGACCCCGCCCGCACCGAGCGGCATGAACATGCCGTCGATCACCGCCTGGCGGAACGCCAGCTCGCCGGCCCGCACCCGCTCGGCCATGGCGTCGTCCACGTCCTTCAGGTGCACGTGGTCGACGCGACCCGCCGCCAGGTTGGCGATGTCGACGGGGTCGCAGCCGGCCAGATACAGGTGGCCGACGTCGAGACACAGGCCGACCTCGCACGATTCGAGCAGCCGCTCGACGTGGTGCTCCCGGGCGATGGCCATGCCCCAGTGCGGGTGCAGCGCGGTGCTGAGCCCGTGCTCGCCCACCGTCTCCATCAGATCCTCGAGGTTGTCGAGGAACAGGTCCCACTCCTCCTCGGACATCTCGACCTCGACGTCGTAACCGTCGTGGTGCGAATCGGGACCGAGCACCACCACCTCGCTGCCGGCCCGGGCAAGCTGGCGGGTGGCGCGGTCGACGTACGACAGCTGGTCGTCGATGGCCCGGTCGCGGTAGAGCACGGCCGGCACGAAGCCGGACACGACCTGGAGCCCGAACCCGTCCACGTAGTCGACCAGCTCGTCGGGGTCGGTGGGGAGGAACCCGTCGGGGCCCAGCTCGGTCGCCCGCAGCCCCGTCTCGGCCATCTCGGCCATCACCCGGTCCGAGCGCAGCAGATGACCCCATCCCGGAGACCCGTCGACCCCCCAGGTGATGGGTCCGCCCGCGATGCGCTCGAGCAGGTCGGTCATCGTCTCTCGTCCATGACGAGGCTCGAACCTACTCGACTAGGGTCGGCGCCGAACCACCATCCAGCCGGATCCCACCGGAGGAAGACCCGTGGAAACCATCCGCTTGACGACCGCGCAGGCCATCGTGAGGTGGCTCGTCAACCAGCGCACCGAGATCGACGGCGAGGAGGTTCCGCTCTTCGCCGGCGCGTTCGCCATCTTCGGGCACGGCAACGTGACCTGCCTTGGCGAGGCGCTCGAGCGGGTCCAGGACGAGCTGCCCACCTGGCGGGGTCACAACGAGCAGGGCATGGCACTGTCGGCGGTGGCCTTCGCCAAGGCGAAGCGGCGCCGCCAGATCATGGTGGCCGCCTCGTCCATCGGACCCGGCTCCACCAACATGGTGACCGCGGCCGCGGTCGCTCACGCCAACCGGCTTCCGGTGCTGCTGTTCAGCGGCGACACCTTCCAGCACCGCATCGTCGACCCGGTGCTCCAGCAGATCGAGCGGTTCGACGACCCGACCGTCACCGTCGCCGACACCTTCAAGCCGGTGTCGAGGTACTGGGACCGCATCACCAGGCCCGAGCAGGTGGTGCGCTCGCTCCCCCAGGCGCTGGCGGTCATGCTCGATCCCGCCGACTGCGGCCCGGCCTTCTTCGCCCTGCCTCAGGACGTGCAGGCCGACGCCTTCGACTACCCGGCCTCGTTCTTCGAGCCGCGGGTCCACTACATCCGGCGACCCGGCCCCGATCCGCGCGACGTCGAAGCCGCGGCGACCGCGCTGGCCGGAGCGACCAAGCCGCTGATCATCGCCGGCGGCGGGGTGCACTACTCGGGCGCGGTCGAGGCGCTGACCGGCTTCGCCGAGCGGCACGGAATCCCTGTGGTCGAGACGGTGGCCGGCAAGGCGGTGCTGGTGCACGACCATCCCAATTACGCCGGGCCGATCGGGGTGAGCGGCGCGACCGCGGCCAACGTCGTGGCCGAGGAGGCCGACGTGGTGCTCGCGGTCGGCACCCGGCTCCAGGACTTCACCACCGGGTCGTGGGCGCTGTTCAAGAACCCCGACGTGAGGTTCGTGGCGCTCAACGCGGCGCGCTGGGATGCGACCAAGCAGCACGCAGTGCCGGTGGTCGGCGACGCGCTGGTGGCCATCGAGCGCCTCGACGAGGCCGTCGGCGACTACGTCGCGCCAGCCGAGTGGCTCGAGTTCAGCCAGGCTCGCATCGCCGAGTGGCACGCCCACCTCGACTCGTTCAAGCAGAGCGCGGCCTCGGGGGACCCCTCGTACGCCCAGGTGATCCAGGTGGTCAACGAGCTCTGCGACGACGACGACTACTGCCTGTCGGCGGCGGGCGGGCTGCCCGGCGAGCTGGTGGCGGGGTGGCGGGCCAAGCAGGTCGGCACCTTCGACGCCGAGTTCGGCTACTCGTGCATGGGCTACGAGATCAGCGGTGGGCTGGGCGCCAAGATGGCGAGGCCCGACAGCGACGTGCTCGTGTTCTGTGGCGACGGCTCGTACCTGATGATGAACAGCGACATCTACTCGACGGTGTTCACCGGTCACAAGGTGATCTTCATCATCTGCGACAACGGCGGGTTCGCCGTCATCAACCGGCTCCAGGTCAACCAGGGCGGGGCCGAGTTCAACAACCTGCTGCGCACCGCTCGCCATGCCGACTACCTCCAGGTCGACTTCGCCAAGCACGCCGAGTCGATGGGAGCCATCTCCGAGAAGGTCGAGTCGCTCGCCGACCTGCCGGCGGCGTTCGCCCGGGCCAAGGCGGCCGACCGCAGCTACGCCATCGTCATCGACGTCGCCCAGTACGAGTGGGTCGGCGGAGGCGCCTGGTGGGAAGTGGGCGTGCCCGAAGTCAGCGCCCGAGACGAGGTGCTCGTCGCACGCGCCGAGTGGGAGGCCGAGTCCAAGCATCAGCGGGTCGGCATCTAGCGCCGATGGCGGACAACCGGGTCCTGCTGATACCGCACGGGGGTGGCCCGCTGCCGGTGCTGGGCGACCCGTCCCACGCGGCGATGGTCGAGTTCCTTCGTGAGGCCGAGCACCTGGTCGGCCGGCCGAGGGCGATCCTGCTGGTCAGCGCCCACTGGGAGTGCCCTCGCCCGACGCTGACCTCGGGGGCAGCCCCACCGCTGATCTACGACTACGGCGGCTTCCCGGACGAGGCGTACCGACTCCGGTATCCGGCCCCGGGGTCGCCGGAGCTGGCCGAGCGGGCGAGGTCGCTCCTGGGCGACGCCGGGCTCGACCCGCTCCTCGACGCCGACCGCGGCTTCGACCACGGCATGTTCATCCCCCTGATGCTGATGTACCCCGACGCATCGATCCCCGTCGTGCAGCTGTCGCTCCTCGGCAGCCTCGACCCGGTCGCTCACATCGCCATGGGCGCGGCGCTGGCTCCGCTCACCCACGAAGACGTTCTGGTGCTGGGGTCGGGGTTCACCTTCCACAACATGGGCGCGTTCGGGCCCGGCCACCCGGTCGGCGGCCGCGACGCCCAGAACGAGGCGTTCGAGGACTGGCTCGGCGAGACCGTTGCCGCCAACGACATGAGCGAGGCCGAGCGGACGCATCGGCTCACGCACTGGGAGCAGGCGCCCGGCGCCCGCTACTGCCACCCGCGTGAGGAGCACCTGCTCCCACTCCACGTCTGCTACGGCGCGGGCGGCGGTCCGGCGACCCGCGTCTTCGACGACCTCGTCCTCGGCAAGCGGGCCAGCGGCTTCCTCTGGTAAGCGGCGCGGCCGAGAGTGCCGCGCGAGGCTGGAGGGGCCGCGGTGCGCGGTGCATCGCCACCACAGGAGGGGGAACCATGAGGAAGCGTCTGCAGACGGGCACGCCGGGATCGCGTCTGGCGATCATCGCCACGACGGCGATGATCACCACGGCGGTCTTGGCCGGCGGCGTGGCGCTGGCCACGGTCGGGATCAACTCGGTCGGCAGCCCGGAGATCAAGAACGGCTCGGTGAAGAGCATCGACATCGGGACCGGGCAGGTCAAGAGCAGCGACATCCGCAACGGCACCGTCACCGGAACCGACATCGCCAACGGCACCATCACCGCCAAGGACATCCGTGACGGCGACACGATCCGGGCCACGTCGGCCAGCAGTCCCGAGATCGACGAGAGCATCTTCGTGGGC
>JBFJYB010000251.1:0-4366 GCA_041622835.1 Acidimicrobiales bacterium
ACCCCCCGTATGGCGGGTAGCTGAAGGACTCGGTCAGCGCCGTCCCGCCGTCTCGCTCGTCGAGCTCGTAGCGCCATGTCGTATGGCCCTCGGTGACGAACTCGAACAGCCGGTCGGGCTCGTAGGCGGTGACCTCCGAGGTCGTCGTCCACCGTTTGAGGGTGACCGGGCCGACCTTGGCCTCGTTGTGGCCTTCGAAGCGGGCCCCCGCTACGGGCCCTCCGCCCTCGAGCCACTGCGCCCCGACGCACTCGGGGCTCCAGTCGCCCATGCGGGTTATGTCGGTGATAGCCGCGAACACGTCGGACGCCGGCCGCTCGATCACGATGCTGGCAGAACCTTCGACCATCGCACCGGTCTAGCGCTCGGGGAGCCGCGGCGCCTCTTCAGCCGACCAGCCCCGCGGTCAACGGCCACGGCCGCGCCCGTTCCACTGCGAGGGCGACGTCGAGAAGCAGCGGCTCGGCGAAGTGACGCCCGACGACCTGCAGGCCCACGGGCAGCCCGTCGACGGCGCCGACCGGGATCGAGATGGCCGGGTTGCCGTGCAGGTTGGCGGGGAACGTGAGCCGGCCGTTGTTGTCGGCGCCGGTCTCGATGCCGCCGAAGGTCTGGGGGAGCGGACCGGCGGCGTCGAACGCCACGTCGGGGTTGGACGCGGTGAGCACCAGGTCGATCTCGGAGAAGATGCGGGCCATGGCCTCGTTCAGTGCGGTCCGCCGCTCCTCGATGCGGATCCGCGCGTCCATCCCGTACCGGCCTTCGGCCGATCGCAGGCCCGCCCGCATTTCCGGGGTCAGGTCGTCGGCACAGTCGGGCCAGGTGTCGCCGAGCGCGGCGAAGATGCCGACGACTCCGGAGAGGCTCCACGCCGCGCCGACCCGGGGGAGTGTGGCGTCGACGTCGACTCGCTGCCAGCCGAGCTCGTCGACGAGCAGCTCGGCGGCCTCCTCGACGACCGACCAGGGTTCGGTCGCGACGACTGCGCCACCCCAGTCGGGCACCACGGCCACCCGGAGGCCGCGCAGGTCGTGCGAGCCGAGCCGGTTCTCCCACGGCTCACCGATCGCGAGCGACAGCGGATCGGTCGGGTGGTGGCCGCTGGTCACGTCGAAGTACCTGGCGGTGTCGCGGACCGAGCGGGCCATGCAGCCGGCCACGGCGGTGAGGTTGCCGAGCTGGAGCCCCGGACCCCGCGGGATGCGGCCGTAGGTGGCCTTCAGGCCGACGAGACCGCAGAACCCCGCCGGGATCCGGATCGAGCCCCCGCCGTCACCGCCGGTGGCGATCGGGACCAGCCCGCCGGCCACCGCGGCGGCCGAGCCGCCGGACGAGCCGCCCGGGGTCCGCTCCGGCCGCCACGGGTTGCGGGTGATCCCGTGCAGCACCGTACGGGTGAGGTTGACGCCGCCGAACTCGCTGGAGGTCGTCTGGCCGGCGAGGACGGCGCCCGCGGCGACGAGGCGATCGACCATCGTCGAGCTGCGCTCGGCGACCCGGTCGGCCAGGGGCACCGACGCCTCGGTCTCGGGCCAGCCGGCGACGGCCTGGAGCTCCTTCACGCCGATCGGCACGCCGCCGAACGGGAGGCCGACGTCGGCTCGCTCGGCCTGTTGCATGGCGGCGTCGGCGTCGAGGTGGCAGAAGGCGTTCAGCTCGGAGCGGTCGATGGCGGCAAGCGTCGCCTCGAGCTCGTCGACGGGGGTCAGCTCACCGGCGCGGAAGGCGTCGACCAGCGAGCAGGCGTCGCCGGACCACGGGGACTCGGTCACGGGCTCAGACGACCGACCGCTTGGCGACCTCTTCGAGCATCACCTCGGTGGCGCCGCCGCCGATCGTGAGCACCCGGGCGTCTCGGGCCATGCGGTCGATCGCCGACTCGCTCATGTACCCGATCCCGCCGTGGAACTGGACGCAGTCGTACATGACCTGGTTGACGCACTCGCAGCCCCAGGCCTTCACGCCCGACATCTCCTTGACGTTGTCGAGTCCCTGCTCACCGAGCCAGGCGGCGTGGTACATCGAGGCCCGCACCGCGTCGAGCTTGGCCTGGTTCATCGCCATCCGCTGGCGGATGGCGCCGAGGTCGAACAGGGTGCCGCCGAAGGCGGCGCGGCTCTGGGCGTACTCCAGGGTGAGGTCGATGGCCCGCTGGGCCGCGCCCACCCCCATCCCGACCAGGACCATCCTCTCGTTCTGGAAGTTCTTCATCGTCTCGTAGAAGCCGCGGTGGACGGTCCCCAGGAGCTGGTCGTCGGGCACCCACACGTCGTCGAGCACCAACTCGGCGGTGTCGGAGCACCGCCAGCCGTGCTTGTCGAGCTTCTTGGCCACCTGGAACCCCTCGGTGCCGCTCGGGACGAGGAACATCGAGATCCCGTACTTGTCCTCGGGGTCGGTCCGGGCCGCCAGGATCGTGAGGTCGCCGTACACGCCGTTGGTGATGAAGGTCTTGCGGCCGCCGATCCGCCAGCCGTCGCCGTCTCGCATTGCGCTGGTGCGGATGCCGGCGACGTCGGAGCCGGCGTCGGGCTCGGTGACGCCGATCGACAGGATCGTGTCGCCGGCCAGGATCCCCGGCAGCCAGCGGTCGTGCTGGTCGGGCGTCCCCGAGTTGACGATGTGGGGGCCGGCCATGTCGGTGTGGACCAGCACGGTGACGTCGAAGCCGCCGAAGGTCGAGCTACCCAGCGCTTCGGAGAAGGCGGCCGAGGCGAGCGGGCCGAGGCCGACGCCGCCGAGCTCGACGGGGACGCGGAGCCCGAGCATGCCCAGTGCGCCCATCTGGCGCAGGATGTCGCGGGGGACCTTGCCGTCGAGCTCCCACTGGTCGGCCTTGGGTGCGACCTCGTTGGCGACGAACTCGACCGTCTGGTCGTAGATCGCCTGCAGCTCGTCGGTCATGTAGGCGTTGCGGTGAGCCATCCCCCAAGTGTGGCACCGGTATCGGATCGTGACCGGCCGGACGGTCAGGCAGAGGCGACGCCCAGCCCGCCGGCCGAGGGGAACACGTAGGTGTCGACCAGGTGGTTGAGGAAGCGGCGGGCGGCACGGAACCGGGCCGCGACGTCGGCCAGCACCGGCTGCGAGCCGTGACTGCTCTCGTGGATGGCGGCCCGGTACCAGCGTTCGCCGAGCGACTCGAGGGCGTCGATCCCCGGTGACGGCGACTCGGACCTGACCAGCGCGACGATCTCGTCGGGGGTGAGGTCGAGCGTCTGGCCCAGCCGTCCGGCGTCCTCGATGGACAACGGGCAGGGGCCCGTGCGGTCGGGGAACACGCCGGCGAGGAACAGGGCCAGGTCGCCGAGCTGCCGCAGGAGCACGGGTCGATCGTCGTCGCCCACCGCGTCGTGCCAGATCGCCAGCGAGCCCAGGTCGAGGCTGTCGACCGGCACGGGCGCCGCCCGGGGGCCGGCGAACGACGCCAGCAGGCCGGCGAGGAACAGCAGCCGGCCGGAGTCGCGAGCGAACTCGTGGAGGGGCGCGACGTCGAACACCGGGATCCTCGAGCGGGGCCCGAACCAGTCGTTCACGTGGGTCGCCGATGCCAGCTCGCTGGCGGCGCGGTGGGAGATCACCGCGAACAGCAGGAACGGCGACACGACGTCGTCGAGGTCGCTGGTCGGGTCGGTGATGGCGTCGAGGGCCTCGGGGCGGCTGAGCAGCTGGGGGAGCAGCCAGGGCTGGTCACGGATCTCGGCGCGCAGCGTCTCCGGGTCCTGGCCCGCGACCTGGCCCAGCGCCATCAGGTCACCCTCGGACAGGCAGTTGGTCTGGAACGTCACGTCGTCCCCCGGATCGTCCCTCTCATCATCGGCCGAAACGGCGTCGGCATGAAGGGGCGGCGTCGCGCCACGCCGCCCCCGGCAATCCCCTAATTGCCGCCTTCTTGGATCTCGACGGTGCCCCGCTCGAAGTCGTTGCCGAAGACGTCGAGGCTGTCCCCGATGTTGGCGAGAGCCTCGTCGACGATGTCGGTGCGGAACGCGCCCTCGTCGGGCGGAGCCGAGAGGATGCCCTCGGACGTGGCCACCTCGATCGTCTGGTCCCACAGCGCCGGGTCGAGGACACCGATGCCCAATGGTGACGGCCAGATGAGGGCGTTGATCTCGTTCATCATCCAGGCCTGGTGCGACGGCCCGCCGAACGGGGGCCCGGCCGCGACGATGATGTCGACGCACTCCTGGGGGTTGTCCCGGCAGTGGATCCAGCCCCGCAGCGACCCCTCGACGAAGGCCACCGCGGTGTCGCGGTAGGCCGCGTCGTCCTCGAGCCGGTCGGCGTCGGCCCAGATGGCGTCCTGGAGCATGGCGGTGCCGACGTCGTTCCAGTCGATGACGTTGAGGTCTTCGGGCTGGTAGAG
>JBFJYB010000252.1:0-4358 GCA_041622835.1 Acidimicrobiales bacterium
CCTGGTCGCCTATGCGTCGGCCGACGCCCACTCGTCGGTCGCCAATGCAGCCAGCATCGCCGGGTTGGCCGACGAGCAGCTGCGCCTGGTGCCGGTCGACGCCCAGCGCGCCATGGTGGCCGGTGAGCTGGCGGCCATGGTGCGGGCCGACGTCGACGTCGGCCGCCGGCCGTTCCTGGTGACCGCCACCACCGGGACCACCTCGACGACGGCGCTCGATCCGGTCGCCGAGGTCGCCGAGATCGCGTCCGGTCACCGCATGTGGGTCCACGTCGACGGGGCCTTCGCCGGGGCGGCCGCGGTCTGTCCCGAGCTCCGGTTCGTCAACGCCGGCCTCGATCGAGCCGACAGCTACACCTTCAATGCCCACAAGTGGCTGCTCACCAACTTCGACTGCTCACTGCTCTACGTGGCCGATCGGCGGCCACTGCTCGACGCCCTGACGATCCTCCCCGACTACCTGCGCAACCCGGCCTCCGAGGGCGGAGCGGTGATCGACTACCGGAACTGGCAGGTACCGCTCGGTCGGCGGTTCCGGGCCCTGAAGTTGTGGTTCGTGCTCCGCCACTACGGCGCCTCGGGACTACGAGCCCACATCCGCGCCCACGTGGCGGCCGCCCAGGCGCTGGCCGAGTGGGTCGAGAGCCACCCCGACTTCGAGCTGGCCGCCCCGGTGCCGCTGAGCCTGGTCTGTTTCCGCCACCTCGGTGGCGACGACGTCAACCGCGCCATCCTCGAGCGGGCCAACGCCAGCGGCGACCTGTACATGACCCACACCGTGCTCGAGGGTCGCATCACCCTGCGCTTGGCGATCGGCTCGGCCCGCACCGAGCTGCGCCACGTGGAGGCGGCGTGGGCCCACATCGTCGCGACGACCGACGAGGTTGCCGCGGCCATCCCGGGTCTGCGTCCCGGTTCTGAGTCCTCCCCGTCCTGACCTGCGGAAACGCCTGGTCCGGGCCGCAGGCGGTCCCCCGGCCCGCGGATCGGCACGGGTAGACTCCTTGGTTTCCGGCGACAGCGTGAGGGGTAGGGGCTGGTGACAGAGGTCGAGATCGGACTGGGTAAGAACGGTCGGCGGGCGTACGGGTTCGACGACATCGCCATCGTCCCGAGCCGACGCACCCGCGATCCCGAGGACGTCGACATCCAGTGGGAGATCGACGCGTTCCGATTCGACCTGCCGCTCATGGCCGCGGCCATGGACGGCGTGGTCAGCCCGGCCACCGCCGTCGAGGTCGGTCGGCTCGGCGGCGTGGCGGTGCTGAACCTCGAGGGCCTGTGGACCCGCTACGAGGATCCGGAGCCGGTGCTGGCCGAGATCGCGTCGACCGACGCCGACAAGGCCACGCTGCGGATGCAGGAGCTGTACAGCGAGCCGATCAAGCCCGAGCTGGTTACCGCCCGCATCCGCGAGATCAACGAGGCCGGCGTGGTCTCGTGCGCGTCGGTGACCCCGCAGCGCACCGAGGCGCTCACCCCCCGCCTCCTCGAGGCCGAGCTCGATCTGCTCGTCATCCAGGGGACCGTCGTGTCGGCCGAGCACGTCTCGCGCACCGTCGAGCCGCTCAACCTCAAGGAGTACGTGCGCGAGCTGCCGATGCCGGTCATCGTCGGCGGCTGCGCCAGCTACCAGGCCGCCCTCCACCTCATGCGCACCGGGGCTGCCGGCGTGCTCGTCGGGGTCGGGCCGGGCCACGCCTGTACCAGCCGGGCCGTGCTGGGCATCGGCGTCCCCCAGGCCACCGCCATCGCCGATGCCCGGGCGGCCCGCATGCGCCACCTCGACGAGACCGGCGTCTACGTCCACGTCATCGCCGACGGCGGCATGGCCACCGGGGGAGACATCGCCAAGGCCATCGTGTGCGGCGCCGACGCGGTCATGATCGGCTCGCCCCTCGCCGCCGCCCACGAAGCGCCGGGGCGGGGCTTCCACTGGGGCATGGCGACCTTCCACCCGAGCCTGCCCCGTGGCGCCCGGGTCAGGACCGAGCCGCGCGGCTCGCTCCAGGAGATCGTGGTCGGTCCGGCGCGCGAGAACGACGGTCGGCTCAACCTGTTCGGAGCGCTCCGTACCTCCATGGCCACCTGCGGCTACAGCGATCTCAAGGAGTTCCAGAAGGCCGAGATCATGGTGGCCCCCGCGCTCCAGACCGAAGGCAAGTACCTCCAACGGGAGCAGCGCATCGGCATGGGCCACTGATGGCCCGGGGCGGCCGATGAGCCCGAGCTCGGCCCAGCCCGGTGCCACGCTGGCCGACCGGCCGGTTCTGGTCGTCGACTTCGGAGCGCAGTACGCCCAGCTGATCGCCCGGCGGGTCCGCGAGGCGAGGATCTACAGCGAGATCGTCCCCCACGACGTCAGCGCCGCCGACCTCCGGGCCCGGCAGCCGTCGGCGCTCATCCTCTCCGGCGGCCCCAAGAGCGTCCACGTCGACGGCGCTCCCCGGCTCGACCCGGAGATCTACGACCTCGGCGTCCCGGTGCTGGGCATCTGCTACGGCGCCCAGCTGATCGCCCACCAGCTCGGCGGGGAGGTGGGCACCAACGACCGGGGCGAGTACGGGCGGGCCACCCTCACCGTCGAGGACGCCGGCCTCCTGCTCGCCGACCTGCCGGTCAGCCAGACCGTCTGGATGAGCCACTTCGACGCCATCGTCGACCTCCCCGCCGGATACCGCACCTCGGCCCGGACCCCCGACGCGCCGGTGGCCGCCTTCGAGAACGCCGACCGGAGGATCTTCGGGGTCCAGTTCCATCCGGAGGTCGTGCACACCCCGCACGGCCAGGCCGTGATCGAGCGCTTCCTGCACGACGCCTGCCGACTCGAGCCGACGTGGACGATGGAGAGCATCATCGACGAGTCGGTCGCCGCCATCCGGGCCCAGGTCGGCGCAGGACGCGCCATCTGCGGGCTCTCGGGGGGCGTCGACTCGGCGGTGGCTGCGGCCCTGGTCCACCGGGCCATCGGGCCCCAGCTCACCTGTGTCTTCGTCGACACCGGCCTGATGCGCAAGGACGAGGGCGCCCAGGTCGTGCACACCTTCCAGAAGTCGCAGGGCATCGAGCTGATCCACGAGCGGGTGGCCGACCAGTTCTTCGACCGCCTGGTCGGCGTCGTCGACCCCGAGGAGAAGCGCAAGGCCATCGGCGAGCTGTTCATCCGGGTGTTCGAGCGGGCCGCCGGCGGGATCGAGGACGCCCGGTACCTGGTCCAGGGAACGCTGTACCCCGACGTCATCGAGTCGGGCACCAAGGACGCGGCCAAGATAAAGAGCCACCACAACGTCGGCGGCCTTCCGGCCGACATGGACTTCGATCTGGTCGAGCCGCTGCGCAACCTGTTCAAGGACGAGGTGCGCGCCGTCGGCGCCGAGCTGGGACTGCCCGACGAGATCGTCTGGCGGCAGCCGTTCCCGGGGCCGGGCCTGGGCGTCCGGATCATCGGCGAGGTCACGCCCGAGAAGGTCGGGGTGCTCCAGGAGGCCGACGCCATCGTGCGCGAGGAGATCCGGGCCGCCGGGCTCGAGCGTGACATCTGGCAGGCGTTCGCGGTGCTGGCCGACATCCGCACCGTCGGGGTGATGGGCGACGAGCGGACCTACGCCCACCCGGTCATCATCCGGGCCGTCACCAGCGAGGACGCCATGACCGCCGACTGGGCCCGCCTGCCCTACGAGCTGCTGGAGACGATGTCGAGCCGGATCATCAGCGAGGTCGGCGGCGTCAACCGGGTGGTGTACGACATCACGTCGAAGCCCCCCGGGACGATCGAGTGGGAATAGGCGAGTGGGAGTCGATCTCGACGAGTACACGCGGGCGCTGGCGGTCTTCGGCGAGCAGCTACGGGAGGTGACCGGGGCTCACTGGGAGCTCCCGACGCCGTGCTCCGACTGGGACGTGCGACAGCTGGTGGCTCACGTCGTGCTGGGCGAGGCGCTGGTGCCGCCGCTGCTGGCCGGCGAGACCGGTCTCGGCGAGCCCGACATCGACCCCGGGGCGCTCGGGCCCGAGCCGCTCGCGGGGTGGCGGGGGACCGCACTCGCGGCCCTCGACGCGGTCCGGGCGCTCGACTCGCTCGACGTCGTCGTCGACCACCCCGTCGGGCCGGTCGCGGCTCACGTGCTGCTCGGCTTCCGGGTCACCGACAACCTGGTCCACGGCTGGGACCTCGCCACTGCGATCGGACGTCGCTTCGACCTGCCCGACGACCTGGCCGAGGCCTGCCTCGAGTTCTGGCTCCCGCTGGCGGGCTCGCTGGGATCGTCGTCGTCCGGGTACTTCGCAGAGATGGTCGAGCCGGCCGCCGACGCCGGGCCCGGGGAACGCCTCCTCGGCCTGCTCGGACGTCAGGTGCC
>JBFJYB010000253.1:0-4287 GCA_041622835.1 Acidimicrobiales bacterium
CGCTCATGCGCAGATTCTGTGTCATCGCTGCGGGCTCGCACCAGGCACGCGCCGCAGACCCCCTCTGCCCGGCCGGCGCCGCAGCCGCCGGCCTCGCGGTCTTTCGCTGCGAGTTCGCGGTCTCTCGCTGCGGGCTCGCAACAGGCTCGCGCCGCAGACCCCCTCTGCCCGGCCGGCGCCGCAGCCACCGGCCTCGCTCGCGAACGCTCAGTCGCTCCACTGGTTGCGGTCTTGGAGGACCTGCTTCAGCCGAGCCGGGCGGTCGGTCATGATGCCGTCGACACCGAGATCGAGCAGCCGGTGCATCTCGTCGACCTCGTCGATGGTCCACACGTGGACGTGGAGGCCACGCCGGTGGGCGGCGTCGATGAAGCGCTCGTCGACCAGGGTGCGGCCCCGGGTGGTGGGCGGCACCTGCACGCAGTGGCCACCGACCTCGCCGACCGGCAGGCCGAAGCTGGCCGCTCGCAGCCGAGCGGTGGCACGGGGTCCGAGGCTCGTGCACAAGTCCGGGCCGAGCCGCTCGCGCAGCCGCTCGATCCGGTCGTCGGAGAACGAGCCCACACAGACCCGGTGCAGCGCGTCCATCCGCTGGATCACGTCGGCCAGCGGCTCGACCGCTCGGTCGGACTTGGGGTCGACGTTGACCCGGAGCTCCGGGAACCGGGCCAGCAGGTCCTCGAAGCGGGGAACGCTGGCCACCCCTCCGATCCGGGCCGCGGCGACCTCCGCCCAGGTCAGCTCGTCGATCGCGCCGGCGCGATCCGACACGCGGTCGAGGTCGGGATCGTGGAAGGCCACCAGCACGCCGTCGGCGGTGAGGTGGACGTCGGTCTCGACATAGCGGTAGCCCAACGTCACCGCGGCCTCGAAGGCCGGCATGGTGTTCTCGGGCCAGTCGCCGGCACCGCCGCGATGGGCGATCGCCAGAGGGAGGGTGGCGTCGAGGAAGCCGATGCACCAGACCGTACCGGTCGGCCGACACGGGACCGCCCGCTACCGTGAACGGGTGGACGCTGGGTCTCGCTTCGGCCACCTCACGGCCAAGCCCTTCTTTCCGCTCGACGAGGTCGCCATGTTGATCGCGGCCCACGCCTACCCCGAGCTCGACGTCGACGCTCAGCTCGTCCGGCTCGACGAGCTGGCCGAGGGGTGCCCCGAGCCCACCCTCGACGGTCTGCTGCGCCAGCTGTTCGGCCGGCTTCGGTTCCGAGGCAACCGGGCCGACTACTACGACCCGCGCAACTCGCTGATGAACGACGTGCTCGACCGCCGGCTCGGCATCCCGATCTCGCTGGCCGTGCTGACCATCGAGGTCGGGCGCCGGCTGGGCGTGCCGCTGTACGGCGTGGGGATGCCCGGCCACTTCCTCGTCGGCGATCGCGTGTCCGAGGAGGTGTTCGTCGACGTGTTCGCCGGCGGCGTGGTGCTCGACGCGGCCGGGTGCGAGCGGGTGTTCGCCAGCGTCGCCGGGCCCAAGACGTTCGACGTGCGATACCTCGACCCTGCGCCGCCGCTCCAGATCGTCCGACGGATGCTGGCCAACCTGCGGGCCGTGTATCGGGCCAGCGGCGACCACCGATCTCTGAGCTGGGTCCTCGACCTGGCCTGCCGTCTGCCCGGTGCCGACCCCGGCACCCATGCCGACCATGGTGCGGTGCTGGCGTGGTGCGGCCGACACCTCGACGCGGCCGCCGCCTACACCACCGCCGCGGAGCTGGCCGGGGCCGAGGAGGCCGAGGAGTACCGGCAACGGGCCCGGAACCTCCACGCCCGGCTGAACTGACCGACCAGCTACCGTGCTGCCCATGAGCGGACGCCGCACCAAGATCGTGGCCACCGTGGGGCCGGCGTCGGACAACCCGGAGCTCCTGCGGGCGATGATCGAGGCCGGGCTCGACGTGGCCCGCATCAGCCTGGCTCACGGCTCGCTCGACGAGGCGATCGCCCGCTACCGGCGCGTTCGCGAGGTCTCGGCCAAGACCGGGCGGCTCGTCGGCACCATGATCGACCTGCCCGGGCCCAAGGTCCGGGTGGCGAGCTTCCCCGATGGGGGGATCTCCCTGCCCCAGGGCGCGAGCGTGACGATGCGGACAGGCCACGACGCGAGCACCGCCGAGGTCATCGAGGTCGAGTACGAGGGCCTGCTCGACGACGTGCGTCCCGGTGACAGGCTGGCCTTCGGCGACGGCAACGTCGTGGTCGAGGTGACCGCCATCGACAACGACGCGGTCGCGACGACGACCCTGCACGGCGGCCAGCTGAGCGGTCGACCCGGACTGCACATCCCTTCCGATCGGCTCACCGTCGCCACGCCGACCGACGAGGACCTCGTGAAGCTCGACGCCTTCGTCGACGAGGGCGTCGACATGGTCGCGGTGTCGTTCGTGCGGTCCGCCCACGACGTGCGCCGTGTCGGCACCGAGCCCCACCCGAGGGGTCCGCTGGTCATCGCCAAGATCGAGACCCGGGCCGCGGTCGAGAACCTGGCCGGGATCATCGACGCCTCGGATGCGATCATGGTGGCCCGCGGCGACCTCGGAACCGAGTGCTCGATCGAGGAGCTCCCGCACCTCCAGAAGCTGATCATCCGTGAGTGCATCGCCGGCGGCCTACCGGCCATCACCGCGACCCAGATGCTCGACTCGATGGTGCACTCGCCGCTTCCCACCCGCGCCGAGGCCTCCGACGTCGCCAACGCGGTGTTCGACGGCTCCTCGGCGGTCATGCTCTCGGCCGAGACGGCGATCGGCGACCACCCGGCCCTGGTCATCCGGACCATGGCCCGGCTGGCGCAACGAGCCGACGAGGAGTTCGACGACAAGGCGTGGGCCCGCCAGCTCACCGAGCTACGGGTCACGGGCTCCGACGACGGGACCAGCACGGTGACCGACGCGATGACCCTGGCCAGCTGGCGAGCGTCGGCCGAGCTCGGGATCAAGACCATCATCTGCATCTCCGGAACCGGCTTCACGGTTCGATCGATGGCCAGGCATCGGCCCCACGCCGCCATCCTCGGGTTCAGCAGTGACCAGCGCACGGTGCAACAGCTCACCCTCAGCTGGGGGGTGACCCCGTTGCTGCTCGACAGCGACGGGTCCTACGAGGATCGGGTCACGAGTGCGGTCCGTCAGGCATCGGCCGAGGGGCTCGTGGAGCCCGGCGAGCTCGTGGCGGTGCTGGCTGGCATCGATCAGCGTTCGAGGTCGACCGACGTGTTGCGGATCGTGCGCGTCTGAGCGTGACCCCGCTGGCCATGTGGCGGCGCCCGTCGGCGACGGCGACGGGCGAGCTCGGGGGCGAGACCGAGGTCGTGTTCGTGCACGGTGCGATGGACCGCGGAGCGAGCTTCGCCCGGGTCGCCCGGCGCCTTCCCGAGGTCTCGGTGACCACCTACGACCGTCGGGGGTACAACGAGTCGCTCGGAGTCCCGGCGTCGAGCGACCTCACCCGCCACGCAGCCGACCTGGCCCAGGTGATCGGTCGCCGACCGAGCGTCGTGGTCGGCCACAGCTTCGGCGCGCTGGTCGCTCTGGTGGCGGCCCAGCACTATCGCGAGCGCATCACCAGCGTCGGCTGCTACGAGCCCCCGGGGCGCTGGCTCGCCTGGTGGGTGGAAGAGGGAGGCGGGTCGGGCGAGCTACGCCCGGCCGACCCTGGCGAGGCCGCCGAGTGGTTCATGCGGCGCATGATCGGATCGGCCGCATGGGACCGCCTGGACCCCGAGACGAAGCAGCTGCGCCGGCGCGAGGGGCCGGCAGTGATCGGTGATCTCGAGGCCGGCCAGGTCGGCTGCCCGTACGACCCATCCGACGTCGTGGTGCCCGCGGTGTTCGCCTACGGCGCGGCCTCTCCGCCCCACCTGCGTCGCAGTGCGGTCGAGCAGGCGGCCGAGGTTCCTGGTGCAGTCGTGATCGAGCTGCCCGACGCCGCGCACGGCGCCCACATGAGCCACCCCGACGCCTTCGCGGCTTTCGCGAGGCAGGTGGTGGGTCGAGCGCCGATCAGTTGATCGGGGTGGGGTTGTCGCAGACGAACTCGGCGTTGTCGGAGAAGTCGACGTCCAACCCGAGCAGGGTGCAGCTACAGGTCACCCGGCACTCGTCGAGGCTGTCGCGGTAGACCCAGACGGTCACCCCCAGCGCCAGCATGATCAGGAACACCGTGACGCGCAGCGCCACGCGCTGCACCATCCGCATGGTCCAAACGGCCACCAGCGTGAGGAAGATGAGCGCCGCGATGCTGAGCCACTTCAACGTCGTCACGTCGAGCCAGGACGGGAGCACC
>JBFJYB010000254.1:0-4269 GCA_041622835.1 Acidimicrobiales bacterium
GTGCGGCGCCTGGTGAACCCGCACGTGTACCACGTCTCGCTGACCGACCGCCTGAAGCGGCTCCAGCACGACCTGGTGGCCCGCGCTCGGGCCGCCACCTCAGGCGACGACGTCGACGCCGAGGGCGCGTAGCTCGGCGGCGGCCCGCTCGCCGTCGCCGGGCTCCAGCTCGACCGGCCGGGTCGCGGCCCAGGGCACGGTGGTCTCGAACCCCGCCGCCCGGGCATCGGCAGCGGTGTCCTTGACACACACGTCGGCGGCGATCCCGGTGACGACCACGGCCGTCACGCCGCGAGCTTGGAGGTAGGCGGCCAACCCCGTGGGGGTCTCGGCCCCGGTCAGCGGATCGCGCACCGTGAACGCCGAGTACCCGTCCTCGCCCCCGGTCCCCTTCCGCAGGACCAGGTCGGCGTCGCCGTCGAGGTCGGGGCGGAGCTCGGCTCCCCACGTGCCTCGCACGCAGTGGACCGGCCAGACGCCGCCGCCGTCGACGAAGTGGGGGCTCTCGGCCGGGTGCCAGTCCTGGGTGACGACGATCGTCGACCCGGCGGCCCGGGCCGAGCGCACATACTCGTTGACCACCGGGACGACCTCTTCGCCCCCGCTCACGTACAGCGAGCCCTGCGGATCGGCGAAGTCGTTCTGGACGTCGACCACCACCAGCGCGGTATCGGGCCCGAAGGCGACGTCGGTCACGACGAACCACTCAGCTCTCGTCGACCGCCGGGTCCTGGGCCTGCATCGCCGCGGTGCTGGCCGGGACGGATTCGGCCCGGTAGCCGACCCCACCGATGGCGGGGAGCGGGGTCGGGGGTCCGTCCTCGCTGCGCCGGGCGGCGGCGGCACGGTGGTAGGCCTCGAGCGCCTCCCTGGCCTCGGGCGTGTGGTAGTCGCGGCCGTCGATGAACGCGCCCTGGCGGCCGTCGATGATCGCCTCGACGTCCTCGCCGGTGATGGTCCGGTGCACCTCGAGGGCGTGCGCCACCGCCAGCACCTCCAGCCGGTTGTCCTCGAGCAGCGCGGCCGCCCTGGTCAGCATGTCCTGGAGCTTCTGCTCGATCTGCTCGCCGAGGTTGCCCCGCAGCAGCTCGCGCTCCTCGTCGTCCTCGTCGCCGGGACCCCGGGGGCGACCGCCCGGCACGCCGAACTGGCGCTGCACGGCGTGGCTGGCGACGGTCTCGCCCATCCCCCAGTAGCCCACCATGTCCAGCGTGAGCTTGGTGGCCCCCCGCAGGTCGCCGCCCACGCCCGAGGAGTTGTCGCCGGCGAAGAACATGCGCTCTCCGGCCAGCGACGCCAGGCCCACCTGGAGGTCGGTCTCGTACTCGGACCTCCAGTGGGTGAAGCGGTCCTCGGGCGGGATCGAGGCCACGAACCCTCCGATGCCGCCCCGGCGCTCGATGGTCGCGGTGTCGATCACCAGGTGCTCGCGCAGCCGGTAGGCGGCCACCGCGTGGCAGGCCTCGTGGATGGCGATGGCGTGCCGTTCCCGCTCGACGTACTCGAAGTCGTCGGCCAGGCCGTGCTCCTTGAGCTGCTTGGCCTTGATGACGTCGGCCCACCCGATGACCTCGCGACCGTCTCGGATGGCGTTGATCAGCGCCTCGTTGGCCATGTCCTTGATGACCGCGCCGGTGGCGTAGGGGGTGATGACCGACAGCTTCTCGAAGTCGGCGTCCTCGAGCGTGTGAGGCAGCTTGGCGAAGTAGCCCTCGTAGGTCCGCTTGCGGCCCTCCTTGGTCGGATACCCGACCTTGTAGATCCGATCGAGCCGCCCCGGACGCAGCAGCGCAGCGTCGAGCGCCTCGGGCATGTTCGACGCCATCATCACGAGGATCCGGTAGCGGGGCGGCGGCTTGGGTCGCATGCCGAGGGCCTTGCGGATGGTGCGGTTCCACAGCCCCCGCGGCTTCTTGAGCCCCGACAGCTCGGTCAGCAGCGCCTGCAGCGTCCCCATCCCGCCGCCGCCCATGCCCATGATGACGCCCTGGAAGCGTCGGGAGGGCGGGTCGACGTCGGGGGCCTCGCCCAACGCGGCGCGGCTCAGGGCGATCTGGGCGCCCTCGCTCAGGTACGGCATGGCACTCCCCGGCGCGGTGGCGTCCTCCCAGAACGAGGGCACCGCATGGGGTCGGATCGCCTGCGGCTGGCCGGACACGGCGGCGCCCCGGTTGCCGAGGGCGTCGGCCTCGTCGAAGAACACGACCACCCCGCCGTAACGCAACGCCAGCTTGCGAAGCTTCTTGAACAGCCGCTTGACCTTCAAGATGCCGACGCCCACGAACATCTGGATGAACGCGCCGGGGTCGACGAACACGAACGGCTTGCCGGTCTCTCCGGCCGCGGCTTCGGCCATGAGCGTCTTGCCGGTGCCGGGTGGACCCCACAGCAAGATGCCGCCCGGCGCGTACCCGCCTCTCGACTCGATGGCCTCGGGATCCTCGAGGAACAGGAGGTTCTCCTTGACCTTCTCGACGACGCCGTCCTGGCCCCACACGTCGTCGAAGCGGGTGTCGATGTCGTCGGGGTAGTAGACCTCGATCCCGCCACGGGACAAGAACCAGAAGATCATGGCGAACTGGCCGACGATGATGAACAGCAGGGCGACGAAGCGCAGGATGGTCGGCGCGGCCGCCCACAGGCGCGACGGGATCAGGAACAGCGCGGTGATGGGCTGCTCGTCCATGATGTTGCCGGCGATGATGGCGACGATGCTGATGGCGACCGCCCACTTGACGGCGCGCGACAGGCGGAACCGCGTCCACGGGTCGATGCGCTCGGTAGCGGCGGTGATCCTGGCGAACACGCCCGAGGTCCAGACCCGGTAGTACCGGGCCCAGCGCTCGGCGATCACGAAGTGGATCTGCCGGACGAGCTCGACGCCGGCCAGGATCGCCAGCCACCAGTAGCGATCGGCGGTGTCCCAGAAGCTGTCGGCCACCGACCTGATCGGGTTGTCTCCGATGGCCTGGAGCAGGACCGCCCCGAACACGAACGCCGCCAGCAGCAGGAACTTGACCCGATCCCACCAGCCGAGTCGGCGCCGCGTGGTGCGCTCGCTGTCACGCGGCCGGCGCTTCGACATGTCGTAGAGGGCGGGCGCGTTCTCGGTGGGCTCGCTGGCCATCATCCCTCCACGGTGAAGCTGTTGACGATCTCGTCGATGAGCTCGGCGTTGGCCCGGTAGCAGTTCTCCTCGCACGACAGCGTGAGGCGGTACCAGCGGCTGTTGAGATCGTCGACCAGCACCAGGTTGTCGACGATCTTGACGCCGTCCTCGACCGGCTGGCTGAACACCACCCGGTTGCCGCGCAGGTCGTCCTTGGCCACGTCGACGTCGAGCAGCACCGAGACCCCGACCACCGTCTCCGGCGGTCGGGAGGGGTCGAACTCGAAGTTGGTGGCGAGCTGGCGCATGGTCGACGTGTTGAACAGGTCGCGTATGGCCGGCTCGATCGGCTGTACCTCGGCCAGCCCTATCGGGTAGCTGTAGAGCGGCTCGCGGATGTGCGACGCGGTGGCGTCGGGACCGGCATCGATGATCACCTGCCAGGGCTCGGCCTGGTCACCGAGGGGCTGGAGCAGGATGTCGGCGACGAGCAGGTCGGGCGGTTCGATCTCGGTGGTCTCGAACACGGCCCACTCGTCGGGGAACTTCACGAAGACGCCCTCGTCCTCGTTCTCGACGAAGTCGAATCCCGAGCGGCTGCAACTCACGGCCAGGCCGGCGACGACCAGCACCCCCACCCCGAGCACCACGGGTGCTCTCGCCAGCCGCATGTGTCTCGAACGACCACCCCGGGCAGCCATGCCCCCATTCTGACCCCAACCTCGCAGCTGTGCGAGACCGGTCCCGGGACAAACCTCCCCGCCCGCTCGTCGGGTGAAGGGGCTGTGCCGATGCTCTGTTCGCGCCGACCGCCAGGCCGCGGTCGAGCGGGCGAAGGGAGCCGTCATGAGCCGTCCGAGCAGTGTCAGCCGTGCTGATGGAGACAACGAGCGAGCTACGACCAGGGGTCGGGGCTGGGCTGCGCTGGCCCGCATCGTGGCCGTGCTCGGCTCGCTGGCCGTGGTGAGCTGGCTGGTCGTGACCGGTTCGGCGGCCGTGTTCACCGCCACGACCAGCAGCAGTGGCAACTCGTTCACCGCCGGCGACATCGACCTCGTCGACGACGATCTCGGCTCGGCGCTGTTCACCGTCGCCGACATGGAGCCGGGGCAGACCGTCGTCGACTGCATCCAGGTGACCTACCAGGGCAGCATTCCCGA
>JBFJYB010000255.1:0-4268 GCA_041622835.1 Acidimicrobiales bacterium
CTGCTCGAGGACGAGCTCGGCTACTCGGTCGAGATCACCGAGCTCGACGAGAACGCCCAGTGGGCGGCCATCAACACCGGCGATCTCCACGCCTCGCTCGAGGTCTGGCCGTCGGGCCACGCCCAGAACGTCGCCGACTTCATCGAGAACCCCGACGGCAACGTGGTGAACCTCGGGCTGCTCGGTCCGGTCGGGAAGATCGGATGGTACGTGCCGACCTATGTCGTGGACGAGAACCCCGAGCTGGCCACGTGGGAGGGCTACCAGGACGCCGAGCTGGCTGGGCTCTTCGCCACGGCCGAGACGGGGGACCGCGGCCAGTTCCTGGGCGGCGATCCGAGCTTCGTGCAGTACGACGGCGACATCATCGCGAACCTCGGGCTCCAGCTCGAGGTCGTCTTCGCCGGCTCCGAGGAAGCGATCCTCGCGTCGGTCGACAGCGCCATCAGCCGAGAAGAGCCCGTCCTCGTCTACCTCTGGACCCCGCACTCGGCCCACAACGCCTACGACCTCACCGAGGTCGAGCTGCCCCCCTACTCCGACGAGTGCTACGCGACGATCGACGCCGGTGGCGTCGACTGCGACTACCCGGCCGACGATCTGTTCAAGATCGCATGGGCGGACCTCGAGGAGGGCGCGCCCGACGCCTTCACCCTGCTGTCGAACATGAACTACACGACCGCCGATCAGGTCGCGATGCTCGCCAGCATCGAGACCGACGGCATGAGCGTCGACGATGCCGCGGCCAAGTGGATCGCCGAGAACGAGGCCACCTGGAGCGCCTGGCTGCCGTAGGACTTCGCGGGAGCATGCCGCGGCAGCCGACGGCTGGCATTCCAGCTGGCTAGAAGGTTCCGGCGCTAAGATGACCGGCATGAGAATCGGTGAGCTGGCCGAACGGGGCGGCGTGAGCACCAAGGCGATCAGGTACTACGAGTCGATCGGCGTGATGGGCGAGCCGGCGCGGACGGCATCGGGCTACCGCGACTACGGCGACGACGCCCTCGAACGACTGCGCTTCATCCGAGACGCCCAGGCGACGGGTCTCTCGCTGTCGGAGATCCAGTCGGTCCTCGAGCTCAAGGACGCCGGATCCCGCAGCTGCGAGCACACGAGGTCGCTGCTCGGACGTCACCTCGACGATCTCGACGAGCAGATCCGCCGGCTCCAGGCCGCTCGCACCGAGCTGGCCGACCTGGCCGACCGGGCCGCACGCCTCGATCCCGCCGCCTGCACCGACCCGAACCGCTGCCAGGTGATCGACCTGGCGGGGGACCGGGCGACGCCCTGAGCCCAACCGGCTTGACTTTCTAGTCGACTGGAAGGTTTACCCTCCAGGTATGGCCACCATGGATCGTCAGCGCTCGGACCTCTCCATCGAGGGGATGACCTGTTCGGCGTGCGCCAGCCACGTCGAGGGCGCCCTCTCGACCGTGCCCGGCGTCAGTGACGCGCGGGTGAACTTCGCCAACGGCCGGGCGACGGTCGTGCACGATCCGACGGTGACCGAGGCGGCGCTCACCGCTGCCGTCGAGTCGGTCGGATACGGGGTGGTCGAACACGACGATGCCGACGCCGCCGAGCTCCGCCGCCAGGACGACCTGTGGCGGCGGTTCCGGTTCGCCGCGGTGCTCGGGCTGCCGGTGGTGCTGATCTCGATGATCCGGCCGCTGCAATTCTCGGGCTGGGAGTGGGTGGTGGGCGCGCTCGCCACGCCGGTGATCTTCTGGTCGGGGTGGCGGTTCCACCGCGCCGCGTGGACCAACGTGCGCCACGGGTCGACCACGATGGACACGCTGGTGTCGATGGGCACGCTGTCCGCGTGGACCTGGTCGACGGTGGTGCTGGTGGGCGGGGTCGACGGCGGCCACGTCTACTACGAGACCGGCGCCGTGATCGTGGCGCTGATCCTGCTCGGGAAGTGGTTCGAGGCGCGAGCCAAGCGCCGCTCCGGCGACGCGATCCGAGCGCTGGCCGACGTGGGCGCCCGCACCGCCCGCCTTCCCGACGGCTCCGAGGTCGCGGTCGAGTCGCTCACGGTCGGGATGCGCTTCCTCGTGAGGCCAGGGGAGAAGATCGCGACCGACGGCGTGATCGTCGAGGGCGCTTCGGCGGTGGACACCTCGATGGTGACCGGCGAGCCGGTGCCCGTCGAAGTCGGCCCCGGTGACGAGGTCATCGGCGCCACGCTCAACGCCAACGGCTCGTTGGTGGTGGAGGCGACCCGGGTCGGGGCCGACACCGCGCTGGCCCAGATCATCCGCCTGGTCGACGAGGCACAGGGCAGCCGGGCCCAGGTGCAGCGGCTGGCCGACCGCGTCTCGGCGGTGTTCGTCCCGTTCGCCATCGCCGCCGCGCTGATCACGCTCGGGGCCTGGCTCGGGCTCGGTTACGGGGCCGACGACGGCTTCACCGCCGCGGTCGCGGTGTTGATCATCGCCTGCCCGTGCGCGCTCGGTCTGGCGACGCCGCTCGCCATCATGGTGGGTACCGGTCGCGGCGCCCAGCTCGGCGTCATCATCAAGGGCGGCGAGGTGCTCGAGGACACCCGCCGGGTCGACACCATCGTGCTCGACAAGACCGGCACCGTCACCGAGGCTCGCATGGAGCTCGTCGACGTGATCGCCCCGGCCGCCGAGCCGTCGGTCCTGCTGGACCTGGCCGCCTCGGTGGAGTCGCGATCCGAGCACCCGATCGCCCAGGCCGTCGCACGGGGCGTGCGCGAACACCGGCCGGTGGCGTCCTTCGAGAACCGCCCCGGTTACGGCGTGGTCGGAACCGTCGACGGCACCGAGGTGCGCGTCGGCCGGCGGCAGCTGTTCGACACCGTGCCCGAGCCCGTCGAACGGGCGGCCGCCGACGCCGAGTCGCGCGGCCGGACCGCCGTCCTCGTGGGCCGACGGGCGCAGGCCGAGGGCGTGCTCGTCGTCGCCGACCGGGTCAAGCCCACCTCGGCGCCGGCGGTCGCGGCCTTCCACGACCAGGGTCTGTCGGTCACCCTGCTCACCGGCGACAACCCCCGCACCGCAAAGGCCGTGGCGGCCGAGATCGGCGTCGACCGGGTCATCGCCGGCGTGCTGCCCGGCGACAAGGCAGCCGAGATCGCTCGGCTCCAAGCGGGTGGCCACCGGGTGGCGATGGTGGGCGACGGCATCAACGACGCGCCGGCGCTCGCCCAGGCCGACCTCGGCATCGCCGTCGGCACCGGCACCGATGTGGCCATCGAGGCCTCCGACCTCACCGTCGTCTCGGGCGACCTCCGGGCCGTCGCCGACGCGATCGCCCTGTCGCGACGGAGTCTCGAGACGATCAAGGGCAACCTGTTCTGGGCCTTCGCCTACAACGCGTCCGCCATCCCGCTCGCGGCCTTCGGGGTGCTCAACCCGATGATCGCCGCCGCGGCCATGGGGGCCTCGTCGCTGTTCGTGGTCACCAACAGCCTCCGGCTCCGCCGGTTCGGTGGCTACCGGGCCGGCGCGCCCGGGCGCGCTCGGCGCGCCGGACCTACAGTGGCTCCAGTACCGACCAGCCACTGAGCACGGCGATCAAGGGGGACAGGTGGGGTTGTTCAAAGATCTGCGGGGCCTCAAGAAGCAGGCCGACGAGCTCCAGAAGGCGACAGGGGCCCAGCGCCCGACGATTCGGGAGGGGCTGAGGCAGGCCAGCGAGGCGATGAGCGACGTTCAGTCGCAGCTCGAGATCCAGCAGCATCTGGCCGCCAACGGGACGGCTGCGACCGCCGTCATCGACGCGGTGCGCCCCACCCAGCAGCTGGTGAACTACATGCCCGTCGTCGAGCTCGACCTCCGCGTCCAGCTGCCCGAGGGGCGCGAAGCGCCGATCTCCCACCAGCAGGCGATCCCGCAGGCGTTCCTCGCCCAGGTGGTACCCGGGGCCGAGGTCGCGGTCACGGTCGACCTCGACGATCCCCAGCAGGTGATGCTGACCTTCGGTTGAGTGGCGGGAATCCGACGCGGGCTCAGGTGGTGAAGGGCTCGGAGATGAACGGCAGGTCGGTGACGGTTGCGCTCCGCCGGCCGTCTTCGGCCTCGACCACGAGGCTGGTACCGACCGCGGCGTGGGCGACGTCGAGCAGCGCCAGGCCGATCGTGCGACCCAGCCGGGGTGAGCGGGCCGCGGCGCGCACCGAACCGACCGGCTCGGAGCCGACGAACGCCGGCCACGGGACGGTCAGGTCGGCTCCGTCGCCGTCGAGGAACACGCCCATCAGCTCGCGCTCGACCCCCCGCCCGACGATCTGCACCAGC
>JBFJYB010000256.1:0-4246 GCA_041622835.1 Acidimicrobiales bacterium
AGGCGGGCACGTCGGAGGCGCGTGCCGTGGCCGTGCGCCACTCGCGCAGCGAGACGAAGAGCGGGTCGTCGGTGGCGACGGCGGGGTCGACGCCGCCGCCGTCGGCCAGCTGCTTCCGCTGGGCCGCCACCTTCCCCGGCATCGGCCCGGTCAAGGTCAGCCGCTACGGCGACACCCTCCTCCGCCTGGTGGCCGAACACGGCTGACGCGCCACCTCTCCTCCGGCAGCCGGCGGAGCCAGACCGGGGCGGAGGCCAGACCGGGGTGGGGAGCACGAGGGGCGGAGGCTCCCGCCGGAGCCCCTCGTCCCAGGCCGGATCCGGCTTCGCCGGTCCGGCCTGCGGTAGTTGGCGGCGTCAGCCGCACCGGTGAACCCACCCGGAAGGGTCCCCCTTCCGGGTGGAGAGATCACAGATCGAACGGCACCATGACGACCGCGATGGTCGCGTCGCACTCGTGCAGCACCTGCTCGACGGTGTGGCCGAGGAACGGCCGGCCCGCGAGCTGGCGCAGGTTCGCACCCAGCACCACGAGGTCGGCCCCGACGTCGTCGACCATCTCGACCACGGTCTCGGCCGCGGGACCGCTGCGCATCACCGACCGGGCCTCCACGCCCAGCTCGGCCGCCCAGGCCAGGGACTGGTCGAGCACCTTCTGGCCGACCGACGGCTCGGCATGAGCGACCGCCAAGCGGTGCAACAGCCGCGGCACCACCGCCTCCTCCTCTCGGCGGCTCACCACGTGGGCGAGGTGGATCTCGGTGCCGAGCTGAGCCGACAGGTGGAACGCCACCTCCTGCGCGGCCCGTGACGCCGGCGTGCCCGCCACCGGCACCAGCGCCCGGCTGAACGCCCCTGGCAGCGGGCGATCGATGTTGCGGGCCCGGCGGACCAGCACGACCGGGAGGGCGCTCTCGGACAGCACCCCGTCGACGAACGGCGTGATCAGCTGCCCGTCGGCGTGCTCGGCTGCGCCCAGGCCGATCGCCCCGTACCCGAGCCGACTCTCCTCGATCACCACCTCGACCGGGTCGCGGTCGCGTATCTGACGATGCTCGATCTCGCGACCGTGCAGCACGTTCCGGAGCGGGGTGACGTCGATGTCGTCGTCGTCCTTCTCCAGGGCACTCAGCACCGTCACGCCCGACTCGGGTGGCCAGGCGAAGTGGAGGAGCTGGGCCGCCGCGATCGAGGCCGGGCCGCCCTGAGTGGGGATGAGCAGCCGGTCAGACCGCACCACGAGGTTGCGCTCCAAGGCCTCCTCCCGCTCGAGCCGCTCGATCTCGTCCGGTGTCCCCGCGAAGTTGCGGACCACGAGCCGCAGGCTGATCGACGCGAACACCGACGTGACGACCGGGACCAGGACGATGATCGTGTAGGCCGCGGTGTTGAACACGCCGAGCGACAACCCGACCGTCCCGATGACGATCTCGAGGGCGCCCCTGGCGTTGAGACCCGCCCCGAGGGCCAGACCGGCTCGGTGGCGGCGGCCGGCGGCCCTCGCCCCGGCGTAGGCGCCGGCGAACTTGGTGACGATCGCCACCGCGATGACCACCCCGGTCCACAGCAGCGCCTCGCCGCTGTCGAGGCTGCCGAGATCGAGGCGCAACCCGGCGGTGGCGAAGAACAGCGGCGCCAGGAACGAGACGGTGAGCGTCTCGATCAGCTCGAGCACGCCCGACTGCTGGAACCGGCTGCGGTGCAGGATCACCCCGGCGACGAAGGCGCCGAGCACCGCCTCGACCCCGAGGCGCTGGGTCGCCACACCGAAGCCGAGCATGCACACGATGGCGACGGTGAGAGCGCCTCCGAGGTTCTCGCCGCCGCTACGAACTCGGCGCAGCGAGAAGTCGACCAGGCGCTGACCGACGGTGAAAGCGAGGGTGACGAACAGCACGATCCCGGCGACCGTGCCGATCACGTCGAGCACCGAGACCGACCCCGACGTGGCGATGCCGGTGAACACACCCAGCAGGAGCCAGCCGATCACGTCGTTGGCCATCCCGGCCGCGAGGGTGATCTGGCCGAAGTCGCGGCGCATCAGGCCCATCTCGGAGAGGATCTTGGCGATCACCGCCAGCGACGACACGCTGAGCGCGAGCGCGACGAACAGTGCGAACGCGATGCGGGTCGAGTCCTCGCCGACGAACAGTTCTCCGGGGAGCAGGTACCCGACGACGATCCCGGCGGCCAGGGGCACGACGAGGCTGCCGGTCGTGACCAGCGCCGCCGGCCGCCCGAGCTTGCGGATCAGCCCCAGGTCGGTCTCGAAGCCGGTGACGACCAGCAGCAGGGCGACGCCGACCCAGCCGACCGCCAGCAGCGCGGCCGACGACATCTCGTCGTCGGGCAGAAACCACTCGAAGCCGCCCTCCCAGATCCGTCCGAAGACCGACGGGCCGAGCACCAGCCCGGCCAGCAGCTCACCGATCACCGAGGGGAGACCGATCCGCCGCATCGCGTGGCCGAAGACGCGGGCCGTCACGACCAGCACGAAGAGCTGGGTCCAGAAGACGAGGAGCTGGTGCTCGTCGAGGGGGACCAGCACTATGCGCCAACCGTGTCGTCGAAGTCGACGACCACCGGGGCGTGGTCGGAGGGCTTGTCGCCCTTGCGGGCGTTGCGGTCGACGACGACGCGGCTGGTGGCCTCGTCGAGCGGCCGGGTGGCGAGTACGAGGTCGATCCTCATGCCCTGGCGCTTGTGGAAGCGGCCGGCCTGGTAGTCCCAGTAGGAGTAGAGCCCGTCGTGGTCGGGGTACTGGGTGCGGAAGACGTCGACCAATCCCCACTTCGCCAGCTCGGCGATGCGGTCCCGCTCGGGTTGGGTGACGTGGGTCGCACCCTCGAAGGCGGCGACGTCCCACACGTCGCGGTCCTCGGGCGCGATGTTGAAGTCGCCCGCGACGACCAGCGGCTGGTCGGGGGAGCAGGCCTGCTCGAGATGGTCGAGGAGGCGCCCGAGCCACTCGAGCTTGTACTGGTAGTGCTCGTCGTCGGGGGACCGACCGTTGGGCACGTAGGCGCTGGCCACCCTCACGCCGCCGCACGTCGCCCACACCAGCCGGGCGTCGCGGTCGGGTTTGCCTCCGTCGGCGAAGTCGAAGGCGGGATCCTCGAGACCGACCCGGCTCAGGATCGCCACGCCGTTCCACTGGCCCTGGCCGTGATGCACGCTCTGATAGCCCAACGCCTCGAACGTGAGCGCCGGGAAGGCGTCGTTGGCCAGCTTGGTCTCCTGCAGGCACACCACGTCGGGCTCGACCAGGGTCAGCCACTCCTCGACCCGCGGCAGGCGGGCGTTCAGTGAGTTGACGTTCCAGGTCGCCAGTCGCACGTGAGCATCGTAGAAGGCGATCTAGACTCCGCGTCCGTGGACGCCGAGACGGCCAAGCAGATGAGCAGCGGGCAGAACGCCTGGCTGGTCGACGAGATGTACCGGCAGTACGTGGCCGACCCGACATCGGTGAGCGACAGCTGGCAGGACTTCTTCGCCGACTACCGCGAGACCACCGCCCGGGGCGACGGTGCAGTGGCTGCGCCGGTCGCGCCCGCCGCCGCGGAGGAGGCGCCGGCGCCTGAGCCCGAGGCCGCACCGGAACCGCCGACCGAGCCGGAGGGCCAGCCGATCCGCGGGGCCGGCGCCCGCATCGTCGCCAACATGGAGGCCAGCCTCGGGGTGCCCACGGCCACGAGCTTCCGCGAGGTGCCGGCCCGCCTGCTCGAGGTCAACCGCTCGATCATCAACGGGTACCTGGGCCGCACCCGCGGCGGCAAGGTGTCGTTCACCCATCTGATCGGCTGGGCGGTCGTGCGCGCCATGGCCGACCACATGCCGGTCATGAACTCGAGCTTCACGACCGACGCCGAGGGCAAGCCCCGGGTGATCCGCCACGACCACATCGGGCTCGGCATCGCCGTCGACCAGGAGAAGTCCGACGGCTCCCGGTCGCTGCTGGTCCCCTGCATCAAGGCGGCCGACACGCTCGAGTTCCGTACCTTCGTCGAGGCCTACGAGGAGCTGATCCGCCGGGTCCGCCAGAACCAGCTCTCGCCCGACGACTTCGCCGGGACCACGGTGAGCCTGACCAACCCCGGCACGATCGGCACCATGCAGTCGGTGCCACGGCTCATGCCCGGGCAGGGGACCATCGTCGGCGTGGGCGCCATCGGGTACCCGACCGAGTACCAGGCCGCCGACCAGCGCACCATCGCCGACCTCGGCGTGTCGAAGATCGTGCGGATCTC
>JBFJYB010000257.1:0-4219 GCA_041622835.1 Acidimicrobiales bacterium
CCTCGCGGCTGATGGCGCTGTCGACCGACGCGAGGATCGCCTCCTCGGAGCCGGCGAACACGACCTCGAGGTCGAGCCCGAGGTTCTCGATGATGTCGCCGTCGTACTGCACGAAGCTCGGGTCGCCGCCCAGGAACTGGCCGCGGTCCCCCGTCTCGGCCGTGGCGAAGAGCCCAGCCAGCTCGGGATCCTGGTAGCCCTCCCACGTGGCCAGCTCGGGGTGCTCGTCCACGACGTAGGTCGGCACGTACCAACCGATCTTGCCGACCGGACCGAGCAGCCCGAGGTTCACGACGTTGCCGTCGGGGTTCTCGATGAAGTCGGTGATGTTCTGGGCATGGCCCGACGGCCAGACCTCGAGGGAGGCGTGGAGGTCGCCGGTGTTGATGGCCGCCCACTGGGCGTTCTCGTCGAGCTCGGTGATCTCGACCGTGTAGCCCAGCTCGTTCTCGAGCAGGGCCTTGGCGACCGCGACGTTGGCCGCCGACCCGTTCCACGGGTTCACGGCGAGCTTGATCGTCTCGATGTCGCCACGGTTCCCGCCGCCCTCGTCGCTGGACGCGTCGGCGTCGCCCCCCGCCCCGACGGTGTCGGTCGACGGGTCGTCGCTCCCGCACGCCGCCGCGACCAGCCCGAGCACAAGTAGGAGGGAGACGAGCCTCCCACCGAACCGCCACCGTCCACGCGAGCTGCTTCTGCGATACATCTGCCCCTCCGGCATCGTGATGTCGGCCACACGTCGGCCCGACCCGGACAGTAACGCCCGGCGTCGGCCTTGTCACCAGCGCGTGCGGCTCGACCCGGACGTGACCGGGGTCGCCGGGATACTGTTCGACCTGACGATCTCCGAGGGGGGCGACTCACTGGAACCCGATGCCGCACCGGAGCAGCCCGTTCTCGAGGCCCGGGGCGTGTGGTGCGTCTTCGGGGGCGACGAGCCGGCGGCGATCGATCTGGCCAGGGGTGGCGCCGATCGCCAGCACATCGCGTCCGAGACCGGCGGGGTCGTCGCCGTCCGGGACGTCTCCTTCTCGGTCCGACGGGGTGAGAGCTTCATCGTCATGGGGCTGTCGGGCAGCGGGAAGTCGACGCTGTTGCGGTGCCTCGTCCGGCTGCTCGAACCCACTGCCGGCGAGGTCGTGCTGGACGGCGTGAACCTGCTGGATCTCGGTCCCGATGAGCTCCGCGAGGTGCGTCGGCACCGCATCGCGATGGTCTTCCAGCACTTCGGGCTCTTCCCCCATCGCAGTGTGCTCGACAACGTGACCTACGGCCTGGAGGTGCAAGGCGTCGACCGTGGGTCGCGCATCTCGGTCGGGCTCGACGCCCTCGACCAGGTCGGGCTGGCCGACTGGGCCGACCACTTCCCGCAGCAGCTCAGTGGGGGGATGCAGCAACGCGTCGGCCTGGCCCGGGCCCTGGCCGTCGAGCCCGAGGTCCTGTTCTTCGACGAGCCGTTCTCGGCCCTCGACCCGCTGATCCGGCGGGACATGCAGGACGAACTGCTCGCCCTCCAGCGGAGCCGGCGCCGGACGGTCGTGTTCGTCACCCACGACTTCGACGAAGCACTCAAGCTGGGCGATCGCATCGCGATCATGAAGGACGGTGCCTTCGACCAGGTCGGTACGCCCGTACAGCTCGTCACCGAACCCGGCTCGGACTACGTGCGCGAGTTCACCCGCGACGTCCCGATGACCAAGGTCGTCACCGTCGGCGCGGTGGTCCGACCCGACCCCGAGCGTGGGTCGAGCCAGGCCACCCTCGAGCCGGTCGCCGACGAGACGCCTCTGGAGCAGGTGCTGCCGCTCCTGCTGTCGTCGGACGCTCCCGTCCCGGTCACCGGCGCCGGCGGCCGATACCTCGGCGTGATCGACCGAGACGCCGTGCGGATGCTCCTCTCGGGGTCAGGCCCACCATGACCACGGTGCATGCCGGCGTCGCCGTCCGGCTCAGCGCACGAGACGCGGCCCGGCGCCGCCAGGCCCTCACCTGGATCGGAGCCGCAGCGGTCGTCGCCGTGGCGATGGTCGCCACCCGCTCGATCGACGCGTTCCCCGCGTCGTGGGACGTCGGCCTGGCCGAGCCGGTGAACGACGCCCGCCGGTGGTTGATCGCCAACCAGACCGACCACTGGCTGTTCGCCTACCTGCTCGATCCGGTCTCGGACCCGATCGACTACGTGTTGCTGCGCTTCGAGGACTTCCTCGGGTGGCTCCCGTTCCCCACGCTCGTGGCCGTCGCCGGCCTCGCCCTGTGGCGCACCTGCGGCCCGGCAGTCGGCGCCGCGGCGGCAGCCGGTGTCGCCTATGCGGCACTGGTCGACCTGTGGGAGCCGTTCCTCCAGACCCTCGCCCTCATGGCCGCCTCGGTGGCGCTGGCGCTCGTGGTGGGGGTCCCCGTCGGGGTCTGGTCGTCGCAGCACGATCGCTCGCGCGCCGTCCTGCGCTCGCTGCTCGACACCATGCAGACGATGCCGGCGTTCGTCTACCTGATCCCGTTCGCCCTGCTGTTCGGCATCGGGCGGGTGCCGTCCATCCTGGCCACGGTGATCTTCGCCCTCCCCCCGGTGGTCCGGCTCACCGATCTGGGGATCCGCACCGTCCCGCTCGAGAGCATCGAGGCCTCGCAGATGTTCGGCGCCACGCGCTGGCAGACGTTGCGGAGCGTCCAGATCCCCCTCGCCCGACCGTCGATCCTGGCCGGGGTCAACCAGACCATCATGCTGGCGATGGGGATGGTCGTCATCGCGGCCTTCATCGGGGCCGGCGGGCTGGGCCAGATCGTCCTCCGCTCGCTCCGGGACCTCGACGTGGGCCGGGCCACCGAGGCCGGGATCGCGATCGTCATCATGGCCATCAGCCTCGACCGGTTCTCGCAGGGGCTCGTGACCGAGCCCGGGGCGCCCAGTCGACGACTCTCGCGAGCGAACGTTGCGGCTCTGGCCGGGGCCGTGGCGCTGCTGACGATCGTGGGGCGGGCACTCGACTGGCAGGAGCCGCCCGGCTGGCTCGACTGGTCCTACGCAGGTCGGATCAACGATCTGGTCGGGTGGACCCAGACCAACCTGTACGAGATCGGCGGCCTCCCGATCGGGACCGGCCCCTTCTCCGACTTCGTCACCATCCGCCTGGTCACGCCGCTGCGCGAGCTGCTCACCATCGGGATCTCCTGGCCAGTGGTGATCGGTGTCGCCGCCGGTCTCGGCTGGTGGCTCGCCGGTTGGCGGCTGGCCGCGACCGGCGTCGGTTGCCTCACGGCGATCGGGCTGCTCGGCATGTGGGAGCTGTCGATGGACACCCTCGCCCAGGTGCTGGTCGCCGTCGCCATGTGCTTGCTGATCGGCGTGCCGGTGGGGATCCTGGCCGCCCGCAAGCCGCTCGTCGAAGCACTGCTCCGTCCGGTGCTCGACTTCCTCCAGACGATCCCGAGCTTCGTCCTGCTCGTGCCGGTGATCATGTTGTTCAACGCCGGCCGCGTGCCCGGGATCATCGCATCGGTGCTGTACGCGGTGCCGGCGACCGTGAGGCTGACCACGCTCGGCGTCGCCCACGTCGACCGCAGGGTGCTCGAAGCCTCGACCAGCTTCGGGGCCACCTCTCGCCAGACCCTGCTGAAGGTCGAGCTCCCGCTCGCCCGATCGGAGCTGATCGCGGCGGCCAACCAGACCATCATGCTGGTGCTCTCGATGGTCGTCATCGCCGGTCTGGTCGGCGGCGGCGGGCTCGGGCTCGAGGCCGTGCGGGGGCTCCGCCGCAGCGACAGCGTGGGCTCCGGCGTCGAAGCCGGGATCGCCATCGTCATGCTGGCCATGATCCTCGACCGCTTCACCCAGGCGGTGGCCGACCGGCTCCAGCCGCCGACCGGCTGAGTCGCGACGCGCGTATCAGCCGCGGATCAGACGCGGGGCTGGTCCGCCGCCGCCCCGTTCGAGCTCGGGGACTCGGGAACCCGGCGGGCCCGCCGCAGCTGAACGATCAGCAGAGCACCGACGACCGCGGGCGCACCGATGGCCGCCGGAAGGATCCCGCCCGGGTTCAGGCTGCGCTGGTCGGTCACGATCACCTCGAGCACGTTCGAGGCCGGGGCTCGGCCTGCGGGCAGGCGGTGGCGAACTGCCTCTCGCGCTGGCGCTCGCCGACCCGCTTCACCCGTGCGATGTGAGCCGTCACCCGGTCACGAGCCCGTTCCGCCTCGTCGCTCAGGCCGACCAGGTCTTCGA
>JBFJYB010000258.1:0-4209 GCA_041622835.1 Acidimicrobiales bacterium
CCGGGCTCGTGCTCGTAGCCGATGACGTCGTGCGGGCAGGCGATCACGCACCCCGCGCAGCCGGTGCAGAGGCCGCTGGTGATGACCTCCTCGTAGAGCTCCTTCCACTGGTGGGTCCAGCGAGGGGGCTTGGCCGGCGCGCTCGACGGAGGGGCGGGCGTGGCGTCGGTGACCGTCATGGCGCCGACTGTAGTGCCCGCCGATCGGGTGCTCGCCGGGGGACCGGCGATCAGCGCTCGAGCATGCGGATGAGCCGGCTCCGGAGGCGGGCGCCACGCGGGGGAAGGGGCGGAGCCGGTGGGGCCGCAGGGGCGGCCTGATCGGGTGCGGGTCGGGTGCGGGCCGGCTTGGCCGCCGCGGCGGCACGGAGCTCGGCCAGCTCCTCGATCAGCCGGTCGCGCTCGAGCTCGAGGGCTTGGCGCCGCTCGGCGTGGAACTCCGCTTCGGTCTCGGCCCGGCCGGCGCGCTCGCGGGCCTCGGCCAGGGCCTGGCCCGCCTCGTGGAGGTTGCCCAGCTGCTCGAGCACGCGGTTCCAGGCGTCGACCGGCACCAGCATGGTGCCCTCGGGGTAGGCCGGGGCCGACCCCTCCGAGGACGGATCGTCGCGGTCCCGCGATCGGCCCGACGACGACTGGTTCGACGGCGACACCGGCGCCAGGCCGGTTGCCTCGAAGGCGAGGCGCGACATGGTCCGGCCGGTCTCGACGAACCGCCCCATCGCCTTGGCGCCGAACGCCAGCAACCGCAGGGCGTCGGGGTTGCCGAGGATGGTCGCCAGGTCCTGCTGGGTGGTGGGCCGGCGCTGGTCTGTTCTCTCTTCCACCGGATCGACGCTACTCAGGCGTTCACGTCGACGACGATTCGGCCCCGGACCTCGTTGGCCAGGAGCTGGTTGGCCGTTGCCGGCACGTCTCCCAGGCCGATCACCCGGGTCATGGACTCGAGCGCGTCGGGATCGAGGTTGGTCGCCAGCCCGCTCCACGCCTGGTCGCGCCGGGCCGGCGGCTCGAGCACCGAGTTGACCCCGGCGAGGGTCACCCCGCGGAGGATGAACGGCGCCACCGTGGTCGGCAGGGCCATGCTCTGGGCCAGCCCGCACGCGGCGACGCAGCCCCATGGCTGGGTCGCGGCCAGGACGTTGGCCAGGATCGACCCGCCAACGGCGTCGACCCCGCCGGCCCATCGGGGCTTGGCCAGCGGCGGGGCGTCGCCGCTCAGATCGGCCCGATCGACCAGCTCCTGGGCGCCGAGGTCCCGGAGGTACGTGCCCTGCTCGTCGACCCGGCCGGTGACGGCGTGGACCTCGTACCCGAGCTTCGACAGCACCGACACGGCGACCGAGCCGACGCCGCCCGACGCGCCGGTCACCACGATCGGCCCCTTCCCGGGCGAGACGTCGTGGTCCTGCAGGGCGAGCACGCACAACATCGCCGTGTAGCCGGCGGTACCGATGGCCATGGCCTGCCGGGTCGAGAAGGCGTCGGGAAGCTTGGTGATCCAGCCGCTGCGCACCCTCGCCGTCTGGGCGTACCCGCCCCAGTGCTTCTCGCCGATCTCCCACCCGTTGACCACCACCGCCTCGCCGACCGCGACGTCGGCGTCGTCGCTGGCGGTCACGGTGCCGGCCAGGTCGATGCCGGGCACCATCGGCCACGAGCGCACGATCGGGCTGGTGTTGGTGACGGCCAGAGCATCCTTGTAGTTGAGCGTCGAGTACTCGACCGCGACCGTCACCTCGCCCTCGGGCAGCGCGGCCTCGTCGAGCTCGGTGAGCTGGGCCGAGACCTCGCCGTCGTCGTCCTTGGAGAGCAGGAGGGCGGTGAACATGCCCGGAGTGTACGGGTCAGTCCGCAGCGACGTCCTCGGCCGCCCCGCCCTCGCTCGCCGCGTAGATGTCGGGCTCGATGTAGATCACCCTCGCGATCGGCACCGTGTCCCGCATGCGCTGCTCCAGGTCGTTGATGGCGGCGGCCAGCCCCTCGACGTCGAGATCGTCGGCGAAGCTGACCTTGGCCGCCACGAGAAGCTCCTCGGGCCCCAGGTGCTGGGTGCGGAGGTGGATGATCTGCGACACCTGCGGGTGGCCCTCGATGGCGTCGACCAGCCGCTGGCGGTCGGCCGGCACCGCCCCCTCGCCGATGAGCAGGCTCTTCATCTCGATCGCCAGGACGATGGCGATGACGCCGAGCAGCACACCGATGCTGATGGTGCCGACGCCGTCCCACACCGGCTCGTCGGTCACCTCGGCCAGCACCACCGCCACCAGCGCCATCACCAGGCCGGCCATGGCGCCGAGGTCCTCGAGCAGGACGACCGGCAACTCGGGGGAGCGGGACCGGCGCACGAACTGGGTCCAGCTCGCGTCGCCCCGAACCCGGTTCGACTCGACGATGGCGGTGCGGAACGAGAAGCCCTCGAGGACGATGCCGAACACGAGGATGCCGATCGCGACCCCCAGGCTGTCGAGCTCGTGCGGGTCGCGGACCTTCTTGATGCCCTCGTAGGTGGCGAACAGCGAGCCGAGCGAGAACAGCACGAGGGCGACGACGAACGACCAGAAGTAGCGCTCGCGCCCGTACCCGAACGGGTGCTCGGGCGTGGCCACCCGCTTCGACTGGCGGCCACCGAACAGCAGCAGGCCCTGGTTGGCGCTGTCGGCCACCGAGTGCACGCTCTCGGCCAGCAGCGAGGCCGATCGGGTGATCAGGAAGCCGACGAACTTGGCGATGGCGATGCCCGCATTGGCGAACAACGCGGCCAGGATCGCTCTCGTGTTGCCCGGCGTGGCCATAGGAGACCGGGTTAGCACACCGGCCCGGCTCGCGGGCGAACGGGCACTAGCGTGAGGCGGCGGTCATGCGAGCCGCTCAGCGAGGGAGATCCGGATGGGGAGAGTGCTGACGATCGACGAGTTGCCGGGGGCGGTGGGCGCCGACCTGGGTACCAGCGGCTGGGTCGAGGTGACCCAGGATCGGATCGACCAGTTCGCGGACGCAACCGGCGACCACCAGTGGATCCACGTCGACCCCGAGCGGGCGGCGGCCGGGCCGTTCGGCACGACCATCGCCCACGGGTACCTCACGCTGTCGCTCATCAGCATGTTGCTGCCCGAGTTGCTGACCGTCGAGGGCGTCTCGATGGGGATCAACTACGGCACGAACAAGGTCAGGTTCCCGGCGCCGGTGCCGGCCGGGTCGAGGGTGCGGGCGTCGGGCACCCTCGCCTCGGTCGACGAGGTACCCGGCGGCTACCAGGTCGTGGCCGACGTCGCCATCGAGGTCGAGGGCTCCGAGAAGCCGGCGTGCGTCGCCGAGTCGGTCTCGCGGTTCCTGCGATGAGCGGCTTCGCGGGGCGAGCGGCACCGTGGAGCTGACCGGCGCCAGGGTCGTCGTCACCGGCGGCGCCGGCGGCATCGGAGAGGCCATGGCCCGACGCTTCGCGGCCGAGGGTGCCGCCGGGATCACCGTCGTCGACATCGACGAGGACCGGTTGAGGGCGGTGGCCGACAGCCTCGGGGCGCTGGCGGTGGTCGCCGACCTGCGCCGTCAGGACGAGGTGGATCGGGTGGTCGCCGAGGCCGTGGCCCGGTTCGGGCCCATCGACCTGTTCTGCTCGAACGCCGGCATCGGCATGGCCGGCGGGGTCGAGGTGCCGACCGACGACTGGCAGAGCATCTGGGACATCAACCTGATGGCCCACGTGCACGCGGCCCGCGCCGTGCTTCCCGGCATGATCGAGCGGGGATCGGGCTACCTGCTCAACACGGCCTCGGCGGCCGGGCTGTTGACCCAGCTCGGCTCGGCGCCCTACGCGGTCACCAAGGCCGCCGCGGTCGCCCTCGCCGAGTGGCTGGCCATCACCCACGGCCACCAGGGCATCCGGGTCTCGGTCCTGTGCCCGCAGGCGGTGAACACCGACATGATCGCGGGGATGGACGCCGGCGGCGTGGCCGGGGTCGACGGCATCATCGAGCCCGAGGACGTGGCCGACGCAGTGGTCGAGGGCCTCCGCGAGGAACGGTTCCTGATCCTGCCCCACGAGTCGGTCAGGGAGTACGTGCGCCGCAAGGGCGAGGACCGCGAGCGCTGGATCGCCGGCATGCAGCGGCTCCAGGCCCGGTTCCCGAACCCGATGTAGCGGAACGGCGGGCGGGCTCAGACGTCGGCGGGTCGGTCGACGTGCACGAACCGCTGGTCCGACGTCACCGCC
>JBFJYB010000259.1:0-4206 GCA_041622835.1 Acidimicrobiales bacterium
ACTCCTTGCAGAAGTCCATGATCGCCACGCCGTGCGGACCGAGCGCGGTGCCGACCGGCGGCGCCGGCGACGCCTGGCCCGCGGGGATCTGGATCTTCACCACGGCGGCGACTTGCTTCTTGGCCATCGATCTCTCGCTTCGGGTTCGGGGGCAGCGGTCAAGTGTGCCCGGGGGGTCACCACCCGACAACCCGGCCCGGCCGGCTCAGAGCTTGGCGACCTGGGCGAACTCGAGCTCCACCGGGGTCTCCCGGCCGAAGATGTTCACCAGCACCTTGACCTTGAGCTGATCTTCGTTGATCTCGACGACCTGGCCGGAGAAGTCGGCGAAGGGACCTTCCTTGACCCGGACGGTCTCGCCCTCTTCGTACTGCAGCAACGGCTTGGTCCGCTTGGGGGCGTCCTCGCCCTCGACCTTCACCGCGAGGAAGGTCTCGACGTCGCCTCGCGACAGCGGCGACGGCTTGGACCCCTGGCCCACGAACCCGGTGACCCCCGGGGTGTTGCGGATGACGTACCAGGCGTCGTCGTCGAGGTCGCAGCGGACGAGCAGATAGCCCGGAAAGACCTTCTTCTGGACCACGACCTTCTTGCCGCCCTTGAACTCGACCACGTCCTCCATCGGGATCACGACCTCGTGGATGCGGCCCTCCATGTCCATCGACAGCGTGCGGGCCTCGAGGTTCTGCTTGACCTTCTTCTCGTAGCCCGACTGGGTGTGGACGACGAACCAGCGACCGGGCTTGTCGTAGGGGCTCTGGACCCGCACGGCCGGCGCGTCGTCGTCCTTCTCGTAGACCAGCTCGTCCTCGCCGATCACCTCGTCGACCGCGTCGGCGTCGGCTTCGGGTGCGACCTCGGGCTCGGCTGCGGCTTCGGCAGCGGGGTCGGCCTCGGGGCCCACCGGCAGCGCCGCGCTCGGGTCGAGCTCGACCGCGGGGTCGTTGTCGACCAGCGGCTCGTCGTCGACGCTGGCGGAGCCGATCGGCAGCAGATCCTCGGGCGCCACCTCGACCACCGCCGGATCCGGCGCGGCATCGTCGACCTCGGGCGCCCCGGCCGCGGCGTCGACCTCGGCCTCGGGCGTGGCGTCGACCATCGGCTCCGGGCGCGGCTCGACGGCGGCCTCGGTCTCGTCGGGCGGAACGTCCTCGCCCTCGGGAACAACCATCGTGCTCATCGATCGAACAACTTCAGCAGGCTCTCGGCGAACAGCCAGTCGAGGCCGGCGATGAAGCCGGTCACCGCCACGACGACCACGAACACCACGATCGAGTAGTTGACGACCTCGTCGCGCGACGGCCACGCCACCTTGCGGAGCTCGCCCCGGACCTCGCGCACGAACTGCCCGACGCTCGCCCGCTCGTCGCGCGGGCGCGGCTGCGGCGGCTGACGCCGGGTGCGTATGGCGTCGCCGTGCTCGTCGACCTCACCCTGTCGGCGAAGCATCCGCTTCTGTTCGCGATTCATGGCCATGGCGATCGTGCCTTCTGTTGAGCCCTCGGTCCGCGACGGAGCATGGTCGGGCCCTGTCGGTTCTCCTCCGGGAGCGTATCCGGCCGCGACGGCGTAACCGCAGCGGTCAGCGGGCCGACGACGCTTGCAGGGCAGGTGGGACTCGAACCCACAACCGCCGGTTTTGGAGACCGGTGCTCTGCCAATTGAGCCACTGCCCTCAGCCAGTGGCGAGGATAGCGGTCAGCCCGGGAGGCGGCGCGATCGGGAGGCGAGCATCACCGCGCCGGCTGCGCCGGCGGCCACCCCGCCGGCATAGGCCACCCAGCGGGGGGCACGGGCCGGTACCGGCCACGAGAAGCGGCTGGCGTCGTCGACCCGGGCGAGGATCGCCGGCAACAGCATCGGCGGCGGTTCGATCACGGTCGTCCGCAGCGGTGCGAGAACCTGGCGCAGCTCGCGGTCCCGGCCCCCACCGACCAGATCGGTGACGTCGATGACCGTCGCCGACGGCCCGTCAACCGGCACGGATCGAGCCTTCCTCGTCGACGGCGGCACCCGAGTCGCTCCCACCGTCGGTGCTCATGCCCAGCGCGACCCGGAGGCGCTTGCGGGCCCGGTGGAGCCTCACCTTGGCCGCCGACTCGGTGATGCCGAGCTGCTCGGCGATCTCGTGGTGGCTGAAGTCGTGGACGTCGCGGAGCAAGACGACGGCCCGGAGCCGGGCAGGGAGGCCCCGGACGGCGGCGTCGACGTCGCTGCGGACCATCGACGCTTCGGCCCCCAGCACCGGGTCGGACTCGGGGCGGCCATCGACCACGGCGTGCTCGGAGTCGAGGCGATCGTGGCGATGTCGGGCCCGGCGGCGCATGCTGGTCGCTGCGCAGTTCGCCGTGATGCGGTACAGCCAGGTACCGATGGCCGAGTCCCCACGGAAGCGCCTGAGGCCCCGGAAGGCCCTGACGTAGACGTCCTGAACCACATCGCCCGCGTCCTCCTGGTCGTCCATGAGCCGCACCGCGAGGGTGTAGACGTCGCGATAGGTGCGGCGGACGATCTCGTCGAACGCGGTGCGATCACCGTCACGAGCCGCCTCGACCAGACCTTCCATGTCGGGTGTGCTCATCGGGACCCCACTAGCAGCCAACCGGGTCACGTCCCGGCTCACGTCGGGCAGTCTAGGCCACGGTCGACCGGGGCCTGCGACCGCGGGCTGGATTCCACCGACGCCGGGCGCCGGACCGGTAGCGGCGGACAGACTCGAACTGTCGACCTCTCGATTATGAGTCGAGCGCTCTTACCAACTGAGCTACGCCGCCCAGATGAGGAGGACGTGCCACCTACCTGAGGGGAGCCCCCTGAGAGAATCGAACTCTCGACCTTTTCCTTACCATGGAAACGCTCTGCCGACTGAGCTAAGGGGGCGGGCCTCGGAGCCTGGCTCCAGCCGGCACCGATGATGCCACGATAGGCCCCGAGGGGAAACATCCGATGCCCGTGGAGATCCGTGCTGCCCGCCTCGACGACGCCGAGGCCATCCGGCGCATCTACAACCGCGAGGTCACGTCGACGACGGTCACCTTCGACCTCGAGCCCCGGTCGCTCGCGGACCAGCAGGCCTGGCTGACCGAGCGCTCGGGAGCCCACGCCGTGCTGGTGGCCGAGGTCGGACGCCAGCTCGCCGGCTTCGCGTCGCTGTCGCCGTGGCGCGACCGACCCGCCTACACGACCTCGGTCGAGGACTCGGTGTACGTCGACGAGGCGTTCCGCGGCCGCGGCATCGGCAAGGCCCTCCTCGAGGATCTGGTCGAGGTGGCCGGGCGCCACGGGTTCCACGCCGTCTTCGGGCGGATCGTCGGGGGTCACGCCGCCTCGATCGCCCTGCACGAGGCCGTCGGGTTCAGCCAGGCCGGCATCGAGCGAGAGGTCGGGAGGAAGTTCGGCCGCTGGCTCGACGTCGTCGTGATGCAGCGTCTGCTGTGACGGTCCGACCCCGAGGATCTGGCAACCGAACGCGGTAGTTTTCGGGCCTCAGGGGTCGGTGCCCGAGCGGCCAAAGGGAGCAGACTGTAAATCTGCCGGCATTGCCTTCGGAGGTTCAAATCCTCCCCGGCCCACCACTTCCAGCGACCACGCAGCCAGGGAGGAGTCGCGAGATGCCCAGCTTCGACGTCAGCTCCGAGGTCGACGTCCAGGAGGTCCGCAACGCGGTCGACCAGGCGTCACGCGAGGTGGGGAACCGCTACGACTTCAAGGGCACCGGCTCGTCGGTGGAGCTCGGCGACGGGACCATCACCCTCGAGTCGTCGGCCGAGGACCGGGTGGCCGCCCTGAAGCAGGTGCTCGAGGAGAAGCTGGTGAAGCGCAAGGTCTCCCTGAAAGGCGTCGACTTCGGCCCGGTCGCCGACGCCGCCGGCGGCCGATCCCGGCAGGTGGCCACGCTGGCGGCGGGGATCTCGGCCGACAAGGCGCGAGAGCTCAACAAGTTCATCAAGGGCCTGGGGCTCAAGGGCGTCCAGTCCCAGACCCAGGGCGAGCAGCTCCGGGTGTCGGCCAAGAAGCGCGACACCCTGCAGGAGGTCATCGCCGCGCTGCGCGAGGGCGACTTCGGCATCCCTCTCCAGTTCGGCAACTTCCGGGACTGACCGCCGCGGTCGCCAGTTCGGCAACTTCCGGGACTGACCGCCGCGGTCGCCAGTTCGGCAACTTCCGGGACTGACCGCCGCCACGGTCGCCACTTCGGCAACTTCC
>JBFJYB010000260.1:0-4187 GCA_041622835.1 Acidimicrobiales bacterium
CGGCGCTGAGCGTCACCCTGATCGGCACCTCGGCGTCGGTGCGGATCGGGTCGGCGGCGACCTGCACGATGATGCGCTCGAGCACCGTGCGGGCGACGTTGCCGTCGGTGTCGGGCATGACGACGGCGAACTCCTCGCCGCCGTAGCGACCGACCAGGTCGCGGGGTCGCAGGTGCGAGCGCATGCGGCCGGCGATGGCCCTCAGCACCTCGTCGCCGATGACGTGGCCGAACGTGTCGTTCACCACCTTGAACCGGTCGACGTCGACCATGGCCACCGCCAGCGGCGTCCCCGTCCTGGCCGCCCGCTCGGCCAGCTCCTCGGCGCGGTCGAAGAACTCGCGGCGGTTCGGCAGCGAGGTCAGCGCGTCGGTCGTGGCCCGCTCCTGCAACACGTCGACCGGCCTGGTCAGCCCGAACACGAGAGGCACCGCCAGCAGGCCGAGGCCGAGGGCGACGGCCAGCGCGATCAGGAACACGTCACGCCGGTCGTCGCGGATGGCACCCACCAGGTCGTCCTCCGGCGCGGTCACCGCCACCGTCCAGCCGGACGCGGACTCGAGGGGCTGGAGCCGCACGAGGTGGGTCTGGCCGTCGTACTCGAACTCCACCGCGTCGTTCGTGGCCTGGTCCGGCGCCGCCAGTGCGCTCTCGTAGGCCAGCCGCACGACGTCGGAGTCGATCTCGGCGAGCGTCCGGAGCCGGTAGCCGTCGGCATCCTCGCGGGATACCGCCAGCTCGGTGTCGCCGGGGTAGGCGACGATGGTGTCGTCGGGCCCGACGACGAAGGCGCGCCCGTTCTCGGTCACGGGGATCACGTCGAGGAACTCCGCGACCTGTGACAGCGTCACGTCGATTCCGAGAACACCGGCCGGCAAGCCGGCGGGGTCGTACAGGGACTTGGCCGCGCTCACCCCGGGCAGCTGGGACGTGAAGAACACGTAGGGGGACGTCCACACCACCCCGGAGGAGTCGGCGGCCGCCTGGTACCAGGGCCGCTGGCGAGGGTCGTAGGTGTCGTCGGGATCGAACGAGGAGCTGGTGACACGCGAATCGGCGGTCCGCTCGACCAGGCTCACGACCCGGCTGCCCTCCACCGTGATCGTCTTCGTGAGGAAGCCGTCGTCGCGCCGGTTGACGAAGAGGAAGGCGCCGTCGTCGTAGCCGACGAAGACCCCGGCCAGCCCGGGCCGCTCACGCAGCAGCGACAGGAAGTACTGCTCGGCCACGTCGGCGCGGCCGAGATCGACGACCCCGGCCGCGACCAGGTCGGCAGTCAGCTCGAGGACGCCCTCGGCGCGCTGGAGGAACCGATCGGTCCGATCGGCGGAGCCGGCGGCGATGCCCTCCACCAGCTCGCTCTGGTGGTCTCGGAGGACGCTCTCGCTCCGCCATCGGGACCACACGTACACCGAGGTGAGGGTGGCGACCTGCAGCAGCACCAGCAGCGCGAGCAGGCCGTACCGGAGCGTTCTCCCGCTCATGGGTGGAGTCGATCGGGCACGCACGACGGGCGCGGGACGGTCATGGGTTCCCATCGGCACCCGAGCCCGAGAAGTGATGGGAAGGTTAGGTTGGCCCGATGAACGACTACCCGGTGCAGGTCGGAAGCATGCTGTTCACGCTCGTCGACCCCCATCGGGGCCACGAGGTCGCCTACAACCGCTGGTACGAACGCGACCACTTCTACGCCGGCTGCCTGATCGGCCCGTGGCTGTTCGCCGGCCGCCGCTGGGTCGCGACCCGCGCGCTGAAGGATCTCCGATTCCCGACCGACAGCCCGGTCGCCGTGCCCGTCGACGCCGGGTCGTACCTGGCCGTGTACTGGGTGCACGAGGGCCACCACGACGAGCACTTCGGCTGGGCCATCGAGCAGGTGCAGCACCTCTACCGGGACGGGCGCGGCTTCGCCGAGCGGACCCACGTCCACACGGTGCTGGCCGATCGGCCGTGGGCGGTGTACCGCGACCCCGATCCGGTGCCGCTGGAGCTGGCGCTCGACCACGGCTACGGCGGTCTCGTCACGGTGGCGCTCGACCGTAGCGAGGGCGTCGCGGCCGCCACGCTGGACGACTACCTGACCTCCGATGCGCTGCCAGCGCTGATGGCCGGCTCGCCGATCGCCATCGCCTCGTCGTGGCGACCGATCCCGCGCGACGGCGTCACCTCGGCCGCCCCGATGGACCTCGGCTCGCCGACCGGAGGCGACGAGCGCAGCCTGCAGCTCCTGTTCGTCGAGGGTGACCCCGCTGGCGTGTGGGACCGCGTCCACGCCTACGCCGACCAGGTCACCGGCTCGGGACTGGCCTCGATCGTGCTCGCGGCGCCGTTCCTCCCTACCCTCGTCGGCACCGACACCTACACCGACCAGCTCTGGTAGGGCGGGTCCAGGCAGGAGACGCATGCGCTTCGGGATCTTCTTCGAGCACCAGCTCCCCCGGCCGTGGGAGGAGCGCTCCGAGCAGACGATCATGGAGGAATCGCTCGAGCAGACCGAGCTGGCCGACCGGCTGGGGCTCGAGTACGTCTGGGCGGTCGAGCACCACTTCCTCGAGGAGTACAGCCACTGCTCGGCACCGGAGCTGTTCCTCGCCGCCGCCAGCCAACGCACCACCGACATCCGTCTCGGCCACGGCATCATGCAGACCATCCCGGCCTACAACCACCCGGCCCGCAACGCCGAGCGGTTGGCGACCCTCGACCTGCTGTCGGGCGGGCGGGTCGAGTTCGGGTCGGGCGAGTCGAGCTCGGTGGCCGAGCTGGGCGGCTTCGGCATCGACCCCGACACCAAGCGCGCGGCGTGGAAGGAGGGGCTCGAGGCGACCGTCCGCTGCATGACCGAGGCGCCCTTCGGCGGCATCGAGGGCACCTACGTGTCGATGCCGCCCCGCAACGTGGTGCCCAAGCCGGTGCAGAAGCCCCATCCGCCGCTGTGGGTGGCCTGCTCACGACGCGACACGATCCTGCTGGCCGCCGAGCTCGGGCTGGGCGCACTCACCTTCGCCTTCGTAGACCCCGAGGAGGCGGAGCACTGGGTGAGCGACCACGACCAGGTGCTGGCCGAGCGGTGCCTACCGATCGGCGAGACGGTCAAACGCAAATACGACGCAAGCGTGCCCGGAGGGCGTCCCGGTGCCGCGACGGGCCTGTCGCTGCGGGCGATTCGATCATTTCAGATGGCTTGAATAGGCCTTGTCCGAGACCAGGATGTGGTTGATCAGCCATGTCTTCAGATAGCTGCTGATGCTGTCGCGCAGCAGCCCGACCACTTCGCCGGACCGACAGGCCTGTCGGGAGGCCTCGAGCCATTCCTCGAAGGCGGCGTGCTGCAGCTTGTGCGCCGTCAGATCCGGATAGCCCGCATCCTCCATCATCCGCTCTTCGTCCCGGAAATGCTCATCGACGTAGGTCTGCAACTCGTCGAGCACGACCGGAACCGAGGCGCCGCCGCCAAGCCTGTTGATAAGCTGGATCAGCCCCTTGTGCTGCTCGTCGAGATGGGCGTCGCCGACGCTATATGAGTCGTTCCACTTCAGGGTATCCATGCGCCTCGTCCCTGCTTTCGGGTGCGCATCGTAGCACAGGGCGGTGTGATGGGAAGAGAAGGGTCGCGAACCATCCGTCGGGACCACGACGTTGCCACCGGTTGCGATGTCTCTTGACCAAGTTCGCGAATAGCGCCATGTAACGATTTTCGAGTGAACCCGGCACCGTCCGGGCGAACCGGTCGGCGGCCTCCCGCGGGGGGTTCGACCTTTTTGGGAGCATCGATCGGATCATGCCCGCCAAACCAAGCAGTCCTGGCAAATCCCGGCCGCGCCCGACGTTGGGGCCGCTTGCCGACCTCGAGGCCCACCTGCCGGCCGAATGGTGGCGCGAGCTTTTCACCTCGCTGTACCTGAAGACCGACGGCGACGTCGTGGAGAATGCCGAGGCGACCCGCCAGGAGGTCGATACCCTGCTCGCCGCGGCGCCCGTCGACAAGGATGCGAACATCCTCGACCTGTGCTGCGGGCAGGGCCGACACAGCCTTGAACTGGCACGACGCGGATACAAGCGCGTCACCGGCATCGACCGGTCGGGCTACCTGATCCGGCTGGCGCGTCGGCGCGCAAAGAAGGAGGGTCTCGCCGCCACCTTCCGGGAGGGCGATGCGCGCAGTTTCCGGGTGCCCAAGGCAAGCCTCGA
>JBFJYB010000261.1:0-4155 GCA_041622835.1 Acidimicrobiales bacterium
GCCGGCGGTCGGCCGTCGCTGCTGGCCGCGGTCGCCGGCACCGGGACTCTCACGCCGGGAGAGGTCTTCTCCAACGCCGCGGTGGTCATGTTCGGCGGCATCGAGACGTCGGAGGGCATGACCACCAGCGCGCTCCTCCATCTCCTCTCGCACCCCGACCAGCTCGACGAGGTGCGTCGCGACCGCTCGCTGGTGGCCGAGGCGGTGGAGGAGTCGTTGCGGCTCGAGCCGGCCGCGGCGCTCGTCGACCGCTACGCGACCCGCGACGTCGTCCTCGGTGATGCCGAGGTGGCGGCGGGCGATCGGGTCTCGGTCTCGTTGGCCGGCGCCAACCGTGATCCAGCCGTCTTCGTCGACCCCGACCGCTTCGACGTCCGTCGGCGCAACGTGCGCCAGCACATCTCGTTCGTCCAGGGTCCGCACGCGTGCCTGGGCATGCACCTGGCCAGGATCGAGACCGTCGAAGCCATAGAGGCCGTGCTCGACCTTCTGCCCGGCGTACAGCTCGACGAGGTCGCCTCGGCCGCGCCCCGGGGGCTCATCTTCCGGAAGCCTCCGACGGTGGGCGCGACCTGGCCGATCTGACTCAGGCGGCTGCGTCGCGGAGCAGTCCCCGGAGGAAGGTCAGGATCCGGATGTGCTTCTCGGTGTCGAGCTCGGCCGTCTCGACCAGCAGCGCCCAGAGACGACGCTCACCGGGCTCGCGGGCCCATTGCCGGCGGAGGGCCTTGAGCTCCTTGGCATCCTCGTGCTCGAGGGCGAGCAGCTTCTCGGTGGTCTCCAGCAGCTCGGCGGCCGAGTCGGGCTCCATGTCGAGCGGCGGCACGCTGGGCTCGATGTCGCGCCACTGGATCCGAGACTCCAACGAGTTCTGGAGCTCGAGGAAGATGCCGTGGTGGCGCTGCTCGTCGGCGAGGATCATGCCGATGAGGTAGCTGGCCACGTCGTCGGGCCGGCCCTCCAGTACCGCCGCATAGGCGTCGAGGGCACCCTGCTCGGCCCGCACGTGGCGACCGAGGTATTCCGACAGCGCCTCGTAGTGGGTCGGAACGGCCATCGCGCTCAACGTACCCCGGTCCCACCGGACGGCCGGTAGAGGCGAACGGCCCCCCGCCCGTCGAGCGCCGACAGGATGCGGTCGGGTCGGACCGGCTCCCGGGTGTTGTGGGCCACGGCGCGCACGACGAGGGAGTCGCCTTCGACGTCGGCGCCGGTGAGTGCCAACCCGCGCGGCAGCCGGAGCGGCACGGCCACCGTGATCTCAGGCGCCGCAGGGAGCGACATGGCCCGTCCCGCCAGCCGCAGTCGCCGGGCGACGAGGTGGAGCCGATCGCCGGCCGCAGCCGGGGCGCCCTGCACCGTGACCTGGAGGCGGCGCCATCGCCAGAGCACGGTGAGCCCGTCGGCGCCGAGCGAGACGAGCCGGATCGCCGGCACCGACGCGAACCAGCCGGCCACGGTGCTCGCCCCGAAGCTGGCGGCCAGCTCCACCTGCTCGGCCCGCACCTCGGCGACGGGGCCGGGAACCATGTGGACTCCGTGGGCCTTCACGGTCAGGGCCTCGGCGGAGTGCTCGCCCCACCTCGGTTCGCGCAGGACGGCTTCGATGTCGGTCGCCATCTTGGCCGGGTCGCCGGCGACCACGCGGAACGACTCGATCGTCGCCCGGCCGGTCACGCCCCCGGCCTCGTACTCGACTGCTCGTCCGGCGAGGCGGCTCGTCGCCACCTCGACCACGTCGGCCCACGGCCGCAGGGCCCGCCCGGTCAGCTCGGCCAGCGACTCGACGCCGTCGCCGACCATCCGCTCGCCCAGGCGCATCCACGCCGAGAGCTCGTCGGCCCAGAACGATGGCATGTCGAGAGCGTAGGTCGCGGTTGGTGGCCGGCCCGGTCAGAGATCGCGGGGGATGACGTAGGCGTCGAGGGCCGCCCCGGCCGGGGCGAGACCGGACCATGGCCCCTCGAACGACAGCGAGGCCAGCGCGGCCGTGGGGTACTTGACGAGGAGCCGCTCGACCAGGGCGGGGTCACCGGCACCGACCAGCGCAGCCGCCAGATCGTGCATCCCGGGGTTGTGGCCGATGAGCATGACGCTGGCGCAGTCGTCGGGCACGGCATGGAGCCGACGGAGCAGGTCACGGCCCGCAGAGTGGTAGAGGCCGGGCTCCACGACGACCTCGACCGCGTCGGGCAACCCGGGCCGGATGCGTTCGAGGGTCTCGGTGGTCCGCGCCGCCGAGGAGCACAGCACCAGCTCCGGGGGCGCCGCGACGCCAGGGAGGTGGCCGGCCATCGACTCGGCGGCCCGGCGACCGCGGGCCGCCAGCGGGCGGTCGTGGTCGGCCAGCCCGGGGTGGTCCCAGCTCGACTTGGCGTGGCGAAGCAGGTGCAGGTGGCGCCGGTCGACGACGGTCACGCCCCCCAGGCTGGCACGGATCACTTCCCGACCTCACTCCCGAGATCACTGAATCGATACAGTCGCCCGGTATACTCGACGTCGACGTAAGAACTGAATCGATCCAGCAACCCGGCTCGGAGGCCCCCATGAGCTCGCTCAGCTACACCAGCTACATCGACCGGCCCACCCACGAGGTCCAGACCCGGCTCCGTGACGCCGACCTGGGCTCGGCCCACCTGGAGATCACCCCGTTCGTCGATCGCACCCGCATCGTCGTCCGCCACCCCTGGGACGACCGTGATCAGGCCAGCCGCCGCACCTCGACGCTGGCCGCGACCCGGGTGGCCATGCGGGTGAACGAGCTGGCCGCGGCGTGACCCTGCAGCGGATCGCCGATCACCTCGGCGTCTCCCGCACCACCGTCTCCAACGCCTACAACCGACCCGACCAGCTCACCGCCGAGCTGCGCGATCGGATCCTGGCCGAAGCCGAGCGGGTCGGGTACCTGGGGCCCAACCCCGCCGGTCGCATGTTGCGCACCGGTCGGCGCAACGCGCTGGGACTGCTGTTCACCGAGGACCTCCACTTCGTGTTCGGAGACCCCGTCATGTCGGCGTTCATGGAGGGCGTCGCCGAGACCGCAGCCCACTCGGGGACCGGCCTGACGTTGTTGCCGGTGCCGGCCGGCCTCCCGGTCGCCGAGTCGGCCATCCCGACCGCCGCGGTCGACGGCTACATCGTGTTCTCCGTGGCAGCCGAGCACCCGGCGCTGGCGCCGATCGTGTCCTCCGGGGTGCCGGTGATCGTGGTCGACGAGCCGAGCCGCGACGATCTGGCCGGCTTCGTCGGGATCGACGACCGGGCCGGAGCCACCCTCGCCGCCCACCATCTGCTCTCGCTCGGCCACCAGCGGCTCGGCATCGTGACCTCCCGCCTCGGCCTACGAGCGAGGCCGGGTCGGGTCGACAGGTCCGAGATCGCCAGGGCCGACGTCCGGGTGGCGCGGGTGAGGCTGACCGCATACCTCGACGCCATCGCCGCCGCCGACCTCGATCCCGACGCGGTGCCGATCTTCGAAGCCAGCGGGAACGATCCCGACGCCGGGAGGGTGGCGGCCACCGACCTGCTCACCACGGCACCCGAGGTCACCGGGCTGCTGTGCGTCACCGATCAGATCGCCATCGGCGCGGTGCAGGCCGCCGCCGTGAGCGGTCGATCCGTGCCCGACGACCTCTCCGTCGTCGGCTTCGACGACATCCCCCGGGCGACGACGTGGGACCCGCCCCTCACCACGATCCGCCAGCCGCTCGTCGACAAGGGCCGGATCGCGGCCCGGATGCTGCTCGACGCGACCGCCGGCCAGCCACCCCGCCGGACCATCCTCCCGATCGGCCTGGTGGAACGGGCGTCGACGGGCCCGCCGCGTCGGGGCTGATCCCTACCGGCCGCAATAGCGGCCGGGCGGCGGTGACTTCCGGCTCTAGTCGTCGGGGGCCGGGCCCAGCACAGTCTGGTCATGAGCCCGATCGTCGAGGCCCGGCCGCTCGCGCCCGATGTGGTCCTGTTCCGGGTCGACGCCCCCAAGATCGCCCGCCGGCAGCAGGCGGGTCAGTTCGTCATCGTGCGGGTCGCGCCCGACGGCGAGCGCATCCCGCTCACGATCGCCGACGCCGTTGCCGACGCCGGCACGATCACGCTGATCGTCCAGGCGGTCGGCAAGACGACCACCCTCTTGAACGCCCTGGGAGTCGGCGA